>JBJONT010000420.1:0-9074 GCA_046051705.1 Planctomycetota bacterium
GATCAAGTCATTTCTAAAACGAGGATAGATCACTTCTCTCAAAAATACTTGATCGACACCTTTGCGCTCCCATAACCCCCAGCGATCAATCAACGCTTCCATGTCAGGAATGGCACCACCAAGGCACCCCCACATACCCGCCATAATGATCACACGGTGTTCGGGATGATCCCTCATGATATGGATCGACTTACCGCTTGCCAACCATTCTTCAACCGCACTGAATTCACGCCGACTCGGCCTCGAATCCGTATCGCGAAATACAACCGCTTGGACATCGTTATCCCCAGCAGCCAAGAAACGCCAAAACGTCCCGTCGAAAGATCCTCGGCGTCTGGCTTGGCGGACCTCCGCACCTGCATTTTCTAAACGCTGAACAACGCTTTGATTGATTTCATCCGAAACGTAGAATCGAGCTACCCAGCCTTGGTAGACCTTGGGCACCAAGTCCGCGTTCCGCAATGCTCCCTCGATGTACAAAGGATTGCTTCCATACAACGAAAAGGAAACGATTTTCTTAGACATGATTCTCTTCGACCTCCGTTTCACAACTGCGAATTCGATGGTAGGAACACGCACCGTGAATATCCGTAGGTACGTGAATCATTAACCGGCTGCCAATCGACCTGTCGCGTAATCGATTTGATTCCAAGCCAACTGCGTCGCTGCCCCCAGAGGCCTGTCTGGATAGCGGAAATTGTGATAATAAAGCTTTGTAAGATTGATATCGAGCGATTCGATCATGCATCGGATGGAGCTTTCCATGCAATGCACCTCACTGGCTCGCTCAAGCAACAATCCGAGATGAAAGATGCTCTCGGTGATATCATTGCGAACAATAGGATATCGAATGGAACTTGTTTCAATCCGAAAGCCACGCGAAGCATCGTCGTGAACGAATGCATACGCACCTTTCGGAGCAAGCTTTGCAAAGACTCGCTCTTCTTGCTCGTAATCGCGCTCCCAATAGCAATGCGAGTAACGTAGCGAGTAAGGCAACCCAACTTGCATATAAAACAATTCATCAAAGAAACGTGTGGGGTAGCGTTTCTCTAAAGCTCTTAACGCACGATGCCCTACCGAGAGGAAGTTCCAACTATTTCGCTCGCGAAGCACTCGCTGAACCTCCGGGGCTTCACGCTCCCCCGTGGGGATCGCTTCAAGCACAATACGATCCTCGTCCCGATACATCCACTGCGTCATCTCTAAATTGCGTTCTTTGCAGAAAACGTGAACGCAACAGTCCGGTTCGAGCTTGCTCAATAAAAACCGAACCATCCCGTTCAAGTGGATCATGTCTCCAAGACCCAGATGATGGTAGATGTACAAATCGCTCCCAAGATCAATCTCTTCGATGTCTTTCGAAGGAATCGGGAACATGATTGAGATCGGCAAGACCATGAACGAGCCTCCAACAACTTATTGAATTCGTAGCGGTGTTACTCGTCTAGTAATTACTCAAAACGGTACAGACAAAGCCCAACCGAATCGAAACGACCTTTGGTCCACCAAGCGTTCTTGCGGTGTCCCTCAAGCCTTGCGAGAAGCTTCCATCGCGGAGATTGCTCGAAATAAGGACGCACTTTCTGCGCTTTGATCGAGACGATCTTTTTATTCACTCCCCCTACCTGCTCCCAATCATGCATGGCGAAAAGACAGCCTGGTTGAATCCAACTCTCCAAGCTTTGGATGTCTTCCAATGCCAAGTCCGGAATCTCCGGCCCATCGAAAAAGACGAAATCGGGTACCACGCCATCTCGTCGCATCTGAGAAATCAATTCATCAGAGCGAACCGGATGGTAATGAAGCGTATTGCGAAAGCGATTTAAGAATTCCTCTGGAGGCCGTCGCAGTGGATCGCAAGTGTGCAACACTCCACCATGTTTTTTCAAGGCTTCCGACATATAGAACGTCGAACCGCCAACCCCAGTCCCAACTTCCAAGACGACCTTTGGATGATGCTCGGTCATCCATTGATAAAGCCGCAATCGCTCGACCGGCAACATCTCACCCGGATAAGGATTCTTCGGCAAATGCTTGGCAATAACATACTTGGTCAATAATTTTCGAATCATGGCGTCCTCCTTGAACCTCCATCGCGATGCTTGTACTCCTTTGCATCTCGAAGAAATCTTGTAGCAAATAGCCTCGGCAAAAATCAAGCCGGATTTAACTTGGGGGGACTAGGTAGCCGTGAAACGGGTCAATCATTGAGTATTTACCCTCGTCTACAAACCTTCTTTTCGCTTGTGCCCAGTGGGTTCTTTCGGGCACTCTGAGTTTATCTCCAGAACTCTGAGTTTAACTAGGGCACGCTGAGTTCAACTGGGGCACGGGCATCCCAAAACGCTATAGACATCAACGAATCACTTTTGTTAAACCCAACGCTGATCGGCACAAGCCCTGCATCGCACACATCCCTTTAAGGAATAGCGACATCATTTCGTGACGACTCATTTCGCAGCAAACACAACGCGCTTTGAACCAGCGCCACGCAATCCCCAGCCATCCATGAAACAGACTCGGCGCCGAAGCAGAAAACCAAGATTCTATTGGGCGGAACTCGGTTTCCTTTTGCTTGGACTCATCGGGCTCAGACCCGAGATCATCACGGAATTGTTGCCCACTCGTCGCCCTGCCTACCAGACGTATCAAACGAATACCGGTTATCCAACTGGCGCTGGATACCCAACCGGTACCGCGTTTCAAACAGGTACCGTGTATCCGACTAGCTCCGTTCAGCATGCCGCGAACCCGTCTCAGTACCACTACGCTTCCGCTCCGCTATATTCCCCTACTGCTCCGCACTACTCCCCTTCCGCTCCGCTCTACGCATCAACTTCCTATCCAACAGCCAACTACCCTGCTGCGACTTATCAACTAGCGAATAATCCTCTGCAGCAAACTTACGGTAATCCTCAGCCTCGCATCGCCAATCTGCCGACCAATCAAACCTACAACGCTCCGTCCTCGGCTTACCCTGGGTCCTCGGTTTACCCTGCGTCAACGGCTTACCCTGCATCCACAGCTTATCCTGGGAACACCACCCAACCGGCCACATTTGCACAAACAACGACATCCCTACAGCCCACCGGATCTGGGCATCCTCCCGTGGTGTGGCCCGAAGGCTATCAGCCAAACGCCTTGAGACAGGCCAGTTATCCTGCCAACACGGCTTATCCACAAGTAAATCCTCAAAGCTACCAGCCAGGTTATCCACAAGGTTACTCGCAAAGCTCTCTGCAATCATATCCGCAGACATATCCGCAGAGTTATCCCCAAGGCTACTCAACGGGCTACCCGGCAGCCAATGTAGTCAGCTACCCTCTGGGGCGATACTAAAGGAGCTTGCAGGATGACTAACCCCTGCTTGTCCACCGCGCCGATCGCAAATCTCCGCAAGCGTGCTGAACTTACGCGAGCCTTGCGAGAATTCTTCGACACTCGCGGATTCATCGAAGTCCACACACCGATCCTATCGCGTTACTGTGTGATCGATCGTCACCTTGATCCGATACGCGTTACATCCCAAAGCGTTGGGTTATCGTTACACGACAGTTCCAACACAAGTAAAGTGTCCGATCCACGAAAAAGCTCCAACGCCTCCGAGGAGTTCTGGTACCTTCAAACGTCCCCAGAACAATCGATGAAACGCTTGCTGGCCTCCGGACTTGGAAGCTGTTATCAGCTCGGTCCAGTGTTTCGCTCAGCTGAGTTCGGACAAGTTCACAATCCTGAATTCTCAATGGCCGAATGGTACGACTTGAACGCAGACTTCGAACATGGCCTGAGTCTACTTGACGATCTCTTACAGTTACTTCTGAATACGCAACCGGCAAAACGTATACGCTTTGCCGATGCCTTCCACGATGCGACGCAACTACCCCTTTTCGATACGTCCGTCGAAGATCTTGCCGACTGGTCCGTGCGGCGAGGACTCGTCGATAAACAGACTTGGTCGGACGACTGGGATGATTGGGTGAACTTGATTTTCTCACTGGAGGTTCAGCCGACCTTGGGGTTTCTGGCATCTGATCAATCATCCTCGCAGCAGAGTGCTAAGAGTCCTCCTGTAAATGAACCTGGTCGCCCTGTCTTGGTCACCCATTTCCCGGCGTCCCAAGCCGCCTTGGCAAAACTCGATCCAATCGATCCTCGCACCGCCGAACGCTATGAAATCTTCTACCGAGGGGTAGAACTCGCCAACGGCTATCACGAATTGCTCAATCCAGACGAACTTGCAAAACGAGCCCGAATAGCAAACGAGCAGCGGATCGCCGATGGCAAGTTTCCTTTGCCGGAAGAGAATCCGTTGATCGAAGCGATGCGGATTGGGTTTCCTTCCTGCTGCGGCTGCGCGCTGGGTTTCGATCGCGTGGTAATGCTCGCTTGCGACGCCACAAGTCTGCGGGAAGTTATCCCCTTCCCCGCTGACCTCGCCTGACCGACAATCCCGCACTTGCTTGCTTTTTTAAGTCTGCTATATCTCTTTCCAAGCCGAGCCTTGCGAGTAGTATCGAAATACAAAAAGGACTCGGCATCTAATGCGGCGATGCGCAGACGATTGTTTACGTCGCATGGAATTATGTTGCATTTATTTTTTCGATTGGAATACCTTCGATGTCCAAACATCCAGAACTTGAACTTACCAACTTCGTTCGCGCAATTCCTGATTTTCCAAAGCCGGGCATTCTCTTTCGCGACATCACCCCCTTGCTCGGTGATCCGAAAGCGTTCGCGGAAACCATTGAGCGAATGGCGGATTTGATCCGTGGCGAGAAAATCGATGCACTCGTGGCTGCCGAAGCTCGCGGTTTTATCTTCGCAGCGCCCTTGGCTCTCGCGCTCGGAGCTGCTTTTGTTCCGGTCCGAAAACCAGGTAAGCTTCCTTATGAAACCCATTCGTACTCCTACGACTTGGAGTACGGCAGCGACACGCTTCAAATGCATACAGACGCATTAAAGCCCGGATCGAAGGTGTGGATAGTAGATGATCTTCTTGCAACCGGAGGAACCGTTGAAGCTTGTGTTAAGCTCCTGGAGAACTTCCATGCAGAAGTCGTCGGCGCGCTCTTCTGCATCGAATTGGAGTTCCTCGATGGTCGCAGCCGACTTGCCCCTCATCGGGTCGAAGCCCTCTTGAAGTACTAACCTAACGTCCACCTTTGCGTGGTCGCTTCCAAGTCGATCGTTTTCCAGTAACTCGCCGGGCGTCCGAGACTCCGAACTCGGCGTTCGGCTCCCCTTCGCTTTGCTGACTTGCATCCTTGCCGTCGCTACCGAAAGACCCCTGCGAGAAACCTTCAGATTCTTGAGAATCTTGCAAAGGTTCAAAATCAACCGCTTTGCGTTTGAACAAGTCTGGATTGAGTTCCCGTTTCATCTCTAAATTGATGTCTCGGTTCGAAACCGGTGCGGTGGTAGCTCTGCTCGAACGTTTCTGCGGCGCTTCCGACAACGGGTCTTTGATCAACAAACGGTTGATACGTTGCTCGATGTCGGTCAATCGATCGCCTTGGTCCTTCGTAACAAAGGAAAAAGCGATCCCCGAACGTCCCATCCGTCCAGTTCGTCCGACTCGGTGTACATAGTCGTCAACTTCGTCCGGCAAATCGAAGTTAATAATGTGGGAAATAGTCGACACGTCGATCCCTCGGCCGACGACATCGGTAGCCACTAAGATATCGAGTTTCTGTTCGCGCAAGGCTCGAAAGACCGTATCTCGCTGCGGTTGGCTCATATCGCCATGGATGGTTCCGAGTCGCAGTTTACTCTCAGGCTTGCTTGCGAAGTAATTCTCGAGACGTCGATGCAACTTCGCCGTACCGATTTTGGTTCGGCAAAAAATGATTGTTTGAGGTGGTTTTTCACGTTCTAGGAGTTCAAGCAACGTGTCCATTTTCTTTTCGGTTGCGACGCTGATGAAACGCTGTTCGATCGTCTCGACAGCGACATCTTTATCGGAGCAATCGATCACTACCGGTTCGAACAGGTAACGGTTTGCAAGCTCGCGGATCCGTTCGTCGAGGGTGGCGCTGAGCAACAATGTTTGGCGATTCTCGGGACAGCGACGCAAAATCTTCTCGATGCTCGGACGAAATCCGATATCGAGCATCCGGTCAGCCTCGTCGAGAACCACACACCACAATCCGTGAAGACGCAACGTGCCGCGCTCGATGTGGTCGATCACACGCCCTGGGGTTCCAACCACCACCTGCACACCCTTCTCAAGGGCCGCCAATTGGCGTCGCATGTGCTTGCCACCGGAAATCTCAAGGACTTCTGTTGGGCAACCCACTGCAAGCCGTTCGAATTCCCCGTGGACTTGAGCGGCTAGCTCTCTAGTTGGAACAAGAACCAAAGCTTGCGGTAATGGTGCTTCGCGCAAAGGATCGAGTTGTTCTAAGATCGGGATCGCAAAAGATCCCGTTTTTCCCGTTCCCGTTCGGGCTTGACCCAAAACGTCATAACCTTCCAATGCGTACGGTATCACTCGGGCTTGAATCGGGCTCGGTTGGGTCCATCCTAGTTTCCCTAGGGCCCTCAGCATCACTGGCGAGAGGGACATCTCGGAGAAACTCTCCGGCATAGCTGGCGTCATAAACTGTACTTTCCTTACAAATTCTCTACGTCTACCATACCTTGTAATTACCCTTTTGACAAACCAAAGAATCGCAATTGTGATGGAATTCCCACCTATTGACTTCTCTCCAGAACACAAACTCTGGACAGATCACTGTCTCGCAAGGCTCGAACTTGCCCTTGAGAACCCTCAAGAGAAAGCCGCAAATCTACGTTGGCAAGAACCGGACGAATGGCTCCCGACTCTGCTACTCGCCGAAAGACTGGTGGAGTTCGAACGCAACCACCGAGCAGAACTTCTAGCCCTAGCCACACAAGTCCCTGCTTCTGCAACGCAAGCCCCTGCCTCCGCATCTCCGGGCCAAGCGATCCTTCAAGAGTCACTCAGCACCCTCGGACGATGGCTTTACCAACTTGTGCGAACCAGCACCGCTACATTTGACGACGACACCGCGCGATTTATCCAACTCCTCGCCGCACAAAAAGCTTCCGAGTGCTACGTTGTCTTCCGAAAGTACAATACCGAGAAGTGCCTGGGCTTATTTCTGCAATCGATGTTTCTTTCCGGACACTCCATCACAGTCCGACTTGCAGTCGATTTACTCGTCGAACAACCGCCGGAACATTGGACTGACGTTGCCCAAGCTCTCTCGGTACTGATGCAGTCGACCAATTGGAAAGTCATCGACGTATTCCCGAAAATCTTAGAGACGACACGACCAAGCGTCCTTGCTCCGGCGTTCGATCTTGCGAACATGTTGGTGCGCAAACAAGGTCTAACGCCACACCCAGCCGCCGAAAAAATCGACACCTTCCTCTCCCTCTTCGGTAACGTCACACAGCAACTGCTTTCCCTCGAAGAGAACCCAAGGAAGTTTTCAGATAGCGTTCAAGTCGTGCAACGTATTCTCTTCGATAGCGTTTCGCTTCTGGTATCCATGTGCGATGCGTTTGCTCTCATCGGCGACCCGAAAGCCATCGGCAAACTCAATCAAGCTATCGAACTCAAGCACCGTCGCATCAAACTCGAGGCCGCATTCGCGCTTGCGAAACTAGGTGAAGCTCGCGCCGTTGACTTGATCGTCGAATTGCTCGCCGATGACTCTTCTCGCAACCGCGCCGTAGCTTACCTACAAGAGCTTGGCTCCGAAGAAAAAATCAAACCGGAATGGACAAGCTCACTCGCGAAAGCCAAATCGGACCTCGCACTGTGGCTGAGCCAACCGGAACAGTTTGCTATCCCGCCAACCCGAATCGAACTTCTCGAACAACGCACCCTACCCTGGCCTGGCTTCGATGGCCCCCAAGAATGTTTCTTGCTCCAATTCGAATACGGGCTTGGAGAGAACAGTTACTCTAACGTCGGCTTCTCAGGGCCATTTCCATACGCCCTGTCACTCGATCTCAAAGCCCTCAACAACGATACAGCCTTTGCGATCTTCCTGGGCAACGACGTCGATGATCCTACCGAATCTCGGATCGCTTGGGAGTCTCTTACCGATGCACATAAACATGCCCTCCGGCCATGCTTCGATGCCCTCGCAGAAAAAGGCTTTCTCAATATCGAACCCATCGCAAAAATCCTTTCTCTCGGCCACGAAGCAGTCTTGTGCAGAGCACAAAGCGACGAAACAACCCACTGGGGGGTGATCTCCGACGGTCAGTCCGTGATCCGTTGCCCCTCCGGGCAGCAAACTTTCGAAACCCTTTTCCTTCAATGGAAAGGAATGCTTGCATTGGAAATTCTTGGCGAAGCCTAGATTTCGTTGTTTGTTGTTCGATGGATTCACTCAAGCGTCTCACTCAAGCGGCTCGCGACAGAGATGCGCAGCAGAGATTCACGGAAGTGATTTGCAGCAGAGGTTTACAAAAGATATTCACAGAGGGGATTTCTTGGGATGAACCCTCGAAACGGGTTTGCCCGTCACGATCCTCAAAGTTTCCCTCAAGGGCACATCGAGAAAATCCGATAAGCCAGAAAGATTCGGGCGAATCGATCGCTTCGGAACCAGCTCTAGTCCAACGACGGAAACATGACAATGAAAAAAGCATTCTCCTCGAACCTGGATCGCACTCGACTCGGATGGGTCGCCCTGATCTCTCTTTGCACCTTTGCAAATACGGGTTGCCAAGTCCATGTTGCAGGTCAAACGCTTCCTAGCGGCTACTACTTGATGGACGACATCCAGTACTTCCCAGCCGGTTCTGAGAACAAGCTTGCGAATGAAACCGCCGCACTCAAAGCGGATCGCGAAGCTGCACGCACACGTCGTTAATACGGCTTATGCTTATCGCTCGAGTACCTGCGTCAGACAACCCTGTATCAGACTACTCTACGGTGGAGATTTCTACGGTGGAGATTTCTACGGTGGAGAGTTCTACGGCGGAAAATTCTTCAGTGGAGAGTTCTTCAGTGGAGAACCCTGCGTTGAAGGGTTCTGCGGTAGTGATCACTGCATAGTAAACTGAATGGTAAACTTCACAGTGAACTG
>JBJONT010000421.1:0-6613 GCA_046051705.1 Planctomycetota bacterium
TGTTGATGCTTTGAGATATGCAGGACAGAATGCTGCTATCATACACAGGCTCGGAAACAACCCGGCGCACTGTGATTACTTGATCGCGAAAGACGGACGCATGGTGTATTGCCTTGACGAGCAAGGAGAACTTCTACTGTGGGCAGCAGGAATTCGGACCGCAATTGGAATGGGGATCGATATTCCGTCGGTCCCAACTGAATAGAATTACAATAACCATGGCATGCACACGAAGCGGCTGATCGGCGGCATAGACTTGCGTTGAGTCATCCGTTCGTGCTCGGTGATGCCCGACGTTCGTCGAGTCCAGGACCCAAGACCTAAGCTATAAAGATAACCTGGCTTTCCAGACCGCAAATCGAAATGTCAATAAGCGAGTCCGATTGTTGGTACGTTCAATTGGACGGACGTCCGGTTGCTATCATTAAAAACCCAATCGACGCTGATATGTTCTGGTTTACCTGGGATGTGGTGCAACTGGGAGAGGCACCAATACCAATAGACTTGTGGGACTACTCAACTGATTCCCGCCGCTCATTCCGCCATTTGGAAACCGACGAACTCGATCCCGGAGCGTTTCCTGGGGGTAAAGGCTATCAAAACCGAGTACTCTAGGCCTGACTACTCCGTGAAGCAGCGAGTCCGCGCGGTTGGTGGTCTTCACATCTATTTGCCGATTCTCACCTGGATACTCGCGACGTTGTTTGGCGTGATCGGTATACTCGTGTGGATGTCTGATTGGCCATTTGTCGGTAATCGAGTAGCCGCTGGAGACCGTGACGACCAAGACGGTCGGATAACATTCCGATAGATCGAAACGGTGGGTCGGCCGTTTCATGATAGTAGTTTTACTTGCCGCCTCTGGGGGATCGCCATCTTTAGGTTCCTTTAAACACCAATCGATCTATTGCCGCCATGTGCCACACCCCACCGTATGGAGTGCGGTTTTACCGTGACAAAAAAATGCTATTCGAAACCACTGTGTGTTGGGAATGCCACAACTTTTATCTTCCCGAGATTGATCCCGAGACGGGTGAAATAAAGTTACTACTTTATGGATTCAAAAATGATTCTCGCGCAAAGAAGTTACTTTCCATTTTTCAGAAGCAATTGCCAATTCCTAAACGCAATAAGTAGTTTGGCAGTAAAGTTCAAAGGCGTAACAAATGGCATGCACGCGAAGCACTCGGTCGTCCGCTTTTGACTTGCGAAGAGTCCCTAATCTGCTAGCGCAAGCGACGCCAATCGTTGCGAAGCGCTCTCGTCGCAAGATCAAGATGCTGTTCTGCAGTGCAGCTAGTTTGTTGACAACGACTGCTGTTTGTGCCTTGCTGTTTGCGAAATCCGCAAGCACTCTAATCAAGGCATCGACGATCCTTCCCGTTGGAATTTACTGCCGGAATTCAGTAAGCTCGTCATAATGTCGGAAGAGAACTTAACGACCCAAGATAGTGACTGTTTTGGAAACTCAAAGCACCAATGACTCAATCGTCTCGAGATGTAGATTTTCTTGAAGAGTGGCTTCTAGAGGCATGTCTGGGGACATGGAAGTGCGTCCCTTTGCATTTTCTAGACAACTGTTTTGAGCTTAATCTTTGTGGACACAATAAGAACTCCCAACAGGTTGCGTCTAGCCTTATGTCGCTCAGTCGAAAGGGTTGGATTGTAGTGAGCGGCGTAGATCTTGAGAGTTTTGATGCGTTGGTTGCCGCAATTGATTCAGATCCAGTTCCTCCATTCGCGACATATTCGCTTACGCTCGATGGGCTGAAGGAATGGGAGCAAAGAGCAAAACCAGATTGGAACCGATACGTTGATTTCGTTACCAATGATGAGACGTCGATTCGAGCAATTGCTGGAAGCGTCTTTATGGGTGTTGTTTCTATGGAAGAGCACGCAGTCACTGAGAGGCTCTCTATTGACTGGGAATCCCTAAGCATTACGGAGATAGCAGACTGGCAGCCTTTTTTGCATAAGAGACTCGATTTCGGCTTCGACTTGCGTGCGAGCCTTTCTGAAAGGAAGCCGGCCTGTGGTAGAGAGGAATACCGTCCCCCTGTTTCAGAAATTTGGTTCCGGACCGGGGTTACTCGACGCGAATAATCAGGAATTAGACAGAAATCGGGTAAGGATGCCCCTCGCCGGGCAATCAGCGGTACTATCTCCATGAGGGAATTTGCCCTACGGTTCATCCTTGTACCGGTCGTCCGATGACGAAGCAAGCAGCCAAACCCGTCTGATTTCGATTGATCCACGATCAACCTCCTATCGTTGAAAACATTACTGATCACAGCGATCAGCCAACGAAGGGAAGTATGGCGATTATCCGGGGGAATACCCGGTGCGGGTTTGAAATGACGGATTAGAGCTTATGGCAAGTAGCCGAATCAGCGAATTATTCACCGGCCAGATTACCGCCAGAAAGTTTTGTTGCGTTTTGCTTCCGCGTGCCCTCTAATACTCCTGCGGTTAAAAGTAAAACAAGTCTGGAGGCAGTGTTCGATGAAAAAACGTGATCGACGAAAGCGACAAACTATTACCGCACAAGCCGCCTCCAAGCTTGTATCTACTGAAACAAGCAAAGAATTAGCGAGACCGTTGCGGCGATATGCCATCTGGAAGTTGAGTGCGCTTTGTGCGGTCGTAGTCACTGTTCTTGGTATCTGGAGTCTCTCTTCTCTGTCGCAAACGGCGATTAAAACTGCGAATCCTAGATTGCGAGCCACGCAGCCAAAGGAGTCTGTTCTTCCAACCTTCGCTGACTTGACCATGATGACCGAAGAGGAATTGAGCAAGCAGGACATTGCTTTACTGAATCTGCGAGCTACTGATGGATTGCCTGGCACAGAGAATGTGAACGTTGCACAACTGCTGGCTCAGTTAGATGGCTGGGCGAAGAAGGTCAGGATAGACACCGATCGCAACCTCTACCAGTTCTTACAAAAGCCGAACGAATTCAACAACTCGGAAGCTTACTTCCGGATGCTGATGTTGGTCACGGTTTTGCAACAGGACTTCGGCGTTCATTACAACTTGGAGCGAGTCAACGATATCGACTTTACAAAGAGCCAAGATCTTTTCCTTCACGGTATGGTTGGCAGTTCGAACGGTGGTACTTGTGTCTCGATGCCAGTCCTGTACACGGCGGTCGCTCGACGACTCGGTTATCCCGTCTACTTGGTGAACGCGAAGGAGCATCTATTTTGCCGATGGGATAAATCTGGCGAACGCGTGAATGTCGAAGGCACCAATCGAGGATTGAATAGTTTCGCCGATGATCATTACATGAGCTGGCCGCATCCGATCGCTCAACACGAAGTAGATGCCGGACTTTATCTGAAATCACTTTCGAACGCCGAGTCCTTTGCGGCTTTTCTTGCCGCACGGGGCCATTGTTTGGAAGACAGCGGCAATCGTTCCGACGCCGCCGTATGTTATTCGCTTGCTGCGAAGCACTATCCGCATCCGATGTATCGCGGTTTTCTTTCACGACTCGTTCGTCCCAAGACCATCGATGACTTTCCAGAGCTACTTGCGCAGCAAGAACGATTGCGTCAACAACGCGACCAGCAATTCAAGCAATTCGGATCAGCAACTCCAAATCCCACAGCGTCGTTTGGGTACGGTAATCCAGTTACGCAAGGGAATTTAAACTACGATACCTTCAACCACTTTACACCGCCAAACTTTTCCGGCTTTCAAAATGGAGTTCTAGGCAAATGATACATCACCGAAATTCAATCGCATTGCTTGGATGCCTTTTCGCAATTCACTTCTCAAACAGTGTGTTCGCGATGTATGACCCGGGATTGGGAAGATTTTTGAGTCGCGATCCAATCGGCCATGATGAGTCACTTTCTATGTATGAGTCACAGATGAACGTAAATACGGAAGATCCCGATGGCACGCAGTCTCGGCGGGCGCGAAGCGCACCAGAAAATCGCGTAATCAGTATCCGACCGTCAAACCTAAATCCGAAATGTGATTCGCCCAGTGCGAAAGCGACTTTTCGTTTCCTTTTGGATCGCTGGCCGTGCCGAGGGAACAAAGGATACTTTGTCCAAAAAGTAAGCGTTCACTGCCATGTCGCGCCCTGTGAGCCACAATCAGATGGAGAAACGTTTGACTCCTTTACCTACTTCGAGGCCTGGCCAGTGAACAAGCCCAATCGAGGATCAATTTCTTCGATTGATACAGCGTCGTTTTCAACCAGTGGGAGGGGGAGATACTACCAAGGGGGCAAGGTTAAGTTTTTCTGTTTATCACCTGACAATGTTCGTCAAAACGGTGAAATTACGGTGGACGAAACCTCGAGTCCTGGGCGAAACAGTTTCGGAAATGGTCCATGCAAAACATCCAGCGGGTCACTGCATTCAACCGATATTGAGCCTGTTTTTTGGTCGCGAGACGGAGCGGCAGGGACGGGGCATAGAACGTTCGGTATGAATTGGAACTGTTGTTGCGGAAAACTCAAGTTTGCAAGTGCCTTTGCACGTCCGTAGAGCTGTAGCGGATTACCATCGTACGTAAGAGAGGCCCTGTATGTCGAAGCTTGCCATGAGATATTTGTTCGTCTTTTGTTTTCTTGCCCCTTCGTTCTCAATTGCCTTTGGCCAAGAGCACTACGCAATATCTCATACAGGAAAAGAAACGCATGTGGACAAGGATCTACGGGCTGCATTCCTCGACAGAGGGATTTCAACACGTGATCGCTCATATCTTGCGCGATTGTTGTTCGGAACAGCATCAATCAATCAACTGGATGAATTGGGAAATGCCGATGGCAGTTTAGCAACTCGATTGACTGCATTGTGGCGAAAGATTGAAATTGTAGCGCAGGCGGAATTGATCATACACGACACTGATTCTGTAAAGCTGTCAGGTAAGTTGGTCGACCAGTTCTTGGCCGAAATTGAATCGAATGGTCTCCCTGTTCCCCAGCACTGGAATAAACTGCTCAAATCAGCTGTGCTTCGGCGTGACGGATTACTTGATGTTTATGCAGCGGACCTTTCTCCAATCGTTTCGGACCAGTTAACGATTCTTAAACTGGTGGACGAGGAGTTTACAGTGAGCGACGGCAAGCAAAAGTGGATGCTCAATTTGCCAACATCCCTCAAAAACTGCTCAGCGATCGGAGGTGTCACTGCTTCAGAAACAGCCTATGTGTTAGTCGAGGATCTGGCGACCGCATGGTCCTACCATCTTCTGAAACTCACATCTAACGGTGTTGATTGGCAGCGTGAACTCGAAACCTATTGGGCAATGCCCGAGGGCAGTCGTGTTTCCCTTGAGATTGTAACTACAGAAGAGAAGGTTTTTGTTTTCGTTGCGCTTCCAACATCGATCGGAGTAAACGTTATTGATGCTAACACTGGCTCGTTGATCAGTTCCTTTAATTCTCAAATTGCGGACGTAAGCCAACTAAAATGGTCGGTGGAGCGATAGATGATTAAGGCCATGTAAGCATCTCTTGTCCAGCAAAAGCGATTGCGTCAACAGCGCCAACTTCAATACAATCAGTTTGGATCACCAACGCCCAATTCGACAGCTTCATTTTGATTTGGAAATCCAATGACGCAAGGGAATCTAAACTACGATACCTTCAACCACGTTACACCGCCAAACTTTTCTAACAATCCCAATGGAGCTTCAGGAAGATGAATCATCGACGAATTCTAATCGCATTGTTTGCATGCCAAATGGCAATCCAGTTCGCGAGCTCTGCTCTAGCAATGTACGACCCAGGACTGGGGCGATTTTGTTCGCGGGATCCGATTGGGTATGTGGGAAGTGAATGGGGCTTGAATGACTTTGGCGATAGCAATCCGTTTAATTCACTTGATCCAACAGGTCTTATAATTGTTAAGACAGGTACTCATGGTGGTAGCTTGTACGGTGGATGCGAAACTTTAACCACAGTAAAGACTGAGGTTGTATGCAAATACTTCAAGCTAGGTTGGTGGTCGCTTTGGGAAAAAGAAATTCGATTTTCATATACACCCGGTATAGATGCGACGAAACTGTGTCGTTCAAATACGCCTTCCAAGTGGGTGTTTGAGCGTGTAGGCTACGAACGAACGACTACCACGACTACCTGGTGTCGTTCTTGTAGTCCTGTCGCGGTAGGATTATGCAAACCATCATTCAAAGTTGGACCCGTTGAGTGCGTAATCACTGCTACGGCAGTTGTAGGGAAAATCTATTTAGACAATCAGCCTGAAGTAGACCAGAAAAAAGAACCGTGGGATCCTGATCAGGATCCGGAAGAAGATTGTATTTTTACCGGACGATGGGCTCCCATGGACTTTTGCGAATACATATGCAAAAGCGGATTCACCTTCACAAAATTTCCAAACGTACACCAGGAGAGGGCTTGTGAAAATAGTGCAAAACCTAAAGAGGCCCAAAAGTAATGAATAAGGATTACCATGAAATAGGTTTAATGCTTGACAAAAAGCATGAGTTCGTCGATTTCGTTCTCTATTGCGAAGCTAAATCAGCTGTGTTGTGCGTGTCTAAAAGTAAGGAAAGTCGTCGGCGACGCTGCTTTTACCGGTCCTTTTCGGACGATAAGTATCGAGAGATTGACTTGCCTTTCCATGCGGTAAAT
>JBJONT010000422.1:0-7299 GCA_046051705.1 Planctomycetota bacterium
TAGCCGCGCGGATTCAGGCACGTAACATTTGAAACATGGACCACGGCATCCTCGATCACGCTGATGCTACTGTATTTCCATTTTTCGTTTTCTGGAACTCCATTCCTGTCAGTCCATGCGCCTTCGTCGGTACCCAAAATAACTGACGATTTTCGGTCCTTACCGACGATATGAAGCGGATTTCCCTTTTCCCGATATAGAACGCGAAAACCGCCTCGGACCTGTACGTTCGCGTTAATGACGATGCGTTTCACTCGCGCTGGGACGCGCCAAAAAAAATCCTCCTTGGATTCGGGCATTGTGCCGCTCGTTTGAAATGTCAGAGTTGCATTTTGTTCATCCCATTCGAAGTCGCCGGAGTATTCGATGGGAAATTGAGCCCACGCAGTCGGTTGGAGAAGGAAGACATAGGTGAGAACCAAAGCTGGTAGTTCGATTCGTCTCATTTGGTTTTTTGGCATAACATCATAAAATATAGTGTGTGGAATCTACCATTTCCACGCGCGGATAAATTTACTGTAGCGTGGGGAGCGCTGCAAGCAATTGTTTTGGTTCACCGGCAAGTGGAATCTACCGCCTCATAGCTAACGAAGGCTCAGTGCATCCTGCACGGGTATTTCGCCGCGTCGTGCGGCGAAGGTTTATCGCATAGTGCGATAGCCCAGGACTGGCGGACACCAGCGACATGTATTTTCCGAACCAACACTCTCATTTGTTTCCACTTGGTTCGCTCTGGAGACTGAATGCTTCTCGAAACTCTCCAGCACTCGCGCCGGCCATAACCAGAGGGGCATTTGTCTTTGATGCGTTTCTCAGGTTATGAAATAGAGAAAAAGCGATTCTCGCACACCGCAGCGATGCAAAAGACCAATGAAATCGCAGGCCTAGGGAAATCAGGACGCCCAAGAGCACGCAGGCGTGACCTACCGGTTATGAAAATGGGGCTCCAAAACTCGCGATTTTGTCGCGCGGGGAATAACCGGGAGGTCAATTTGGTTTTCCAGTTTTCGTCCGGGTTATGAAGTTTGAGACTTTTTTATAACCTCGCGGTCGCGCGACTTGGAGAGTCGGGTAATCAAAGGCAGAGAAAGCACCCAAAAGAATGCGCGCCGAAGCATGGAGAGACTTCGCGGGAGTGAGAGTTTGAGACGTCGCCAGTGCGAGCAAACGCAGAAAAAGACTGCGTAAAAACGCAAACAGGCCGACGTTTTGAGGCGTCGGCCTGTCGGTATAACCGGAGCGTCAAACTAAGTTTGATTTCCCTTATTCAGTTGAAATTCGGGCTGGCGCATCGGCGACCTCGAGGTTATCAAATGTTGGTTTTTTCAACTTCTATTACCGACGACATTTCCCCATGTGGGGTGGGTTTGGCAGATTTGTAGCCATGGAGTCGAATTTGACTTCTCCCCAATCCAGTGGTACATATTACCTCCAGACAGTAATACGTGGAGGTGATTTGTACCGTGGGCCAGTCCAATTCTGTGAGTGCCCCAGAGCGGGCGGCCAAACTATTTCGTCAGCAGGGTGGAATCCTGAGGATGGCTGATGTCATTCGCGGAGGAATAACCCGCAATACGCTGTACGCGATGCGTGATACCGGACAAGTCCAGCAACTTGCGCGAGGTCTTTACCGGCTTGCTGAAATGCCTCCGCTCAGCCAATCCGATCTGGTTACGGTGGCGGTGAAAATCCCGCATGCAGTGATCTAT
This sequence comes from Planctomycetota bacterium, assembly GCA_046051705.1. Taxonomy (GTDB): domain Bacteria; phylum Planctomycetota; class Planctomycetia; order Pirellulales; family Pirellulaceae; genus JBKCUI01. The sequence continues at coordinate 1,710 of JBJONT010000422.1, forward strand.
CTCGTATCGGCGCTCGCCTTCCATGAATTGACGACCCAGATTCCACATGAGGTCTGGATTGCCATGCCACGCAACAGCGAACCGCCGCGCCTGACGTACCCGCCTGTGCGAACATCACGTCTCACTGAGACGGCTTATCTCTCTGGGATTGAGACTCATCGCATTGATGGTATTGTCGTTCGCATCTACTCACGCGAAAAGACAGTGGTGGATTGTTTCCGTAGACGCCATGATGTGGGGCTCGATGTTGCCCTTGAAGCCCTCAAGGCCTATATGACACAAGGCAAAGTCAACGTGAAGCTACTCATGGAGCATGCGAAAAAACTCAAAGTCGCTCGAACGATGCGGCCCTACGTGGAGGCGCTTCTATGACCCGCGAAGGTAGTTCCGGAGAATACGATAGGCGTACTATAAGCGTCATCGCAGGGCCAAATGGTGCAGGCAAATCCACCTTTGTCGAGAACTATTTGAAACGTTACGTCGATTGCGATGAGTTTTTGAACGCCGACTTGATTGCCCGCGGACTGTCTCCATTCGCCCCTGAACGGCAAGTCTTGCGAGCGTCCGAGATTTTTTTGCAGCGACTCAATGAGCTTGAGTTAGGAAATGCCAGTTTCGCCCTAGAAACTACGCTTGCAGGACTGGGGTATCGCCGGCGCATTTCTCGATGGAAGGAAGTCGGGTTTCGAGTTACACTATTTTTTCTATGGTTGCCTTGTGAAGATATGGCCATTGAGCGAGTTGCGTCACGGGTCGCACAGGGCGGTCACGATATCCCTATTCCCGATATTCGGCGACGCTACGCTCGTGGGCTGAAAAACCTCACTAACATCTACTTGCCGATCGTTGATGACGCTTGGGTCTTGAATGGTGCCATTACACCGCCCGAGGTTATTTGGCGAAGGTCAGATGGGAACGAGTGGGTGAGTAAAATCGATGCTTGGCAATCCATCCAATCCTTCGAGGGAGGTTAGTGATGATCCGATCCAATCCAGACAGCGACTCGATGTCAATGGATGAAAAAGTGGCTGCTGCCTGTCGCGATGCAGGGCTTCAGGCGATTGAAGTCGCTGAAAGGACCGGTACGTCCATTGTGATCTGGCGGGATGGGAAGATTGTCCACCTCACTGCTGCTGAAGCGCGAGGCGAACTCGATCGGAGGAAAGAACCATCTTCCGACACCGGCCCCAATTGAGTTCGATCCTAGAAATGGACTTCCGTTGACCACTTGATTAGTCGACGGAATGGATACCTGCGTCCAAAACTGCTCAACGGTCAGAGATGGAACCTCGACGCCGAAATCTCGGTACCGAGGCTCAAGCGATTCCCATACGTCCGGAACATAGTCGGCGACCCGACTGTTCGAAACCGGGAACGATAGCTGGCACTTACCAGGCTTCGGCGAAATCGCTGCATTGATCCGAAGTAGCTGCGTGTCCGGAATGTGGCTAGTGTTCTTGCTCAGTAGCTCAAAGCTCTGCGGATGAGGCTCGACAGCAACAATTCTCGCGTTGGGCCAATAGTGGTGGGCCATGGCGGTGAAGCTGCCCACGTGCGAGCCGATATCGAGGATAGTTCGGACGTTGTGGGAACGCAGGTCGTTGATGCGGTACTCGTCATGGAACACCGCATTGGCAAACTGCACGCTATCTGGCTCGATGTGGAAGTTTTGGCCATAGATCTTGTAACAAACAGAATGGGGCATGGTGGAATCCTTTCAGAGATCAGGCAGAAGCGAGAGCTGTTGTGAACTGGCGAGCAAACTCCAGGCGTCTCTCCGGAGTGCAGTTGGCTAAATGAACGACTTTGATCGCCCGAGGACACAACGGCCAGGACTATGCGGTGTCTGGTTTGGGCAAGTATGAACTCAAGACGATTCGGAATTGGCTCCGGCGCTAACACGGGGCGATTTCGCGCATATCTATGCTGTTGCGGATTTATTTCGCGCACTTGTAGTCCTGGTTTATTCCACTTTTTTGAAAATGCTCTCGGATGAGATTCAGAGACGATTCAAATCTCCGTGGGGAAATATTCCTCTGCTTCAAGACCTTTGATCGCTTCTCGATCATCAACTCGCCGCACAATTCGCGTAGTTCGTTGGGAAGCTCATCAAGCACAGACGTCACATCGAGTCGCGTGCGGGTTTTACTGAGCTCGCATCCAGTGCCATGCGATGGGGTTTCGTGATCGATGGAATGCTTTCTTCTGAGCCCACCCCCTCGTTTAATTCGGCCACGATCACGAATCATCATGGCAACAGAAGAATCGACCACTCGAGCCAGGAACGTGTTCAGTGAGCTTCGATTGGAATCGTACTGAGCGATTTTCAGATGAATTTGAATCGCCAAATCCTGTTCGATGTCCTCATCCGTTGCTCCTTAGTCGAAAGAATTGGAATCCGTTTACATGCGAGCCGGTGATCGCGTTGGCGACCGCCGTGAGGGATTTGTATAGTTGGCCTTCGTACTCGAATCCGTTGTTGACGATCAGCACGCGGATCTGCCGGCCCTTGTAGTCTCGATGAAGCATCGAGCCTGGAGGGGGAAGGCGCTGGTCCAAGGCAGGTCGCGACTGGACATCCGACGTTACAAGTCTTGGTTGGATCGTCTCGCGTGGGGGTGTAACGCGGACTTCGGAGTCGAGCGCCAACTCAGCCGCTCGGGCTTTGGCTCGCTCCGAAAGGTCCCCTTCTGCGTTGGCTTGGAGTCGCCAAGCGATACGTCGGATTAGGTAGCGTTTGTTTCGGCTCCGGCATTTCTCGCCGAAGAGCGATTCGAATTGCCGGACGATTTGGGTGTTGGTCAACGTTTTGAGGCGTGCGATCTCGGACGCCGTTGCAGCGTTCATGGTTAGCTCTCCGATCTTTCGGTTGTATTTTCCCTCCGGCCTAAAGCCTCTCGCCTCCGGCCTACTTCCGACATAGAGAGCCTGATTCCAGAGAGAAGCTCAAGGCTCGGGTCGTGAGAGTTTGCAGAGATTCTGGACCTTTGGTCCAGTACTCTAGCTAGGCCCATGGCAAGCACGGCCGCGATGCGTTCGCGCCGCTGTTGACTCGGAAGATCCGAGAAAGATCGATTCGACATGGCATACTCCACCGGGTTTCGGAAGAAGGAGCGGAGACTGTCTCAGCTCACCCGGGTTATGTATGCCGTTTGGGAGAAAATGGGCGCAAAGATTCGAATGGGAAAGCAACACAGATTAGTGCAGACCCGCATGTTAGCTGGTGTGGTAATGGTGCCCGGCAACGGGCATCCTTACCCGATTTATCCGACTGTCTTGGTCGTGTTGTATGCGGTACCGCATTTCAAGCAGTGCGTTAGTGCTGTGCTGACAGTGCGAACAGTATATCCGCAACTTGGGCATTTTCGAACGTGAAGACTGAAGTAGAGCGAGGTGAGAAGCAAGGGCATGCCAATCACAAATGCAAGCAACAGGTTTCCTGTGGAAATCCCGTAGCCAGTCGCGGGTAGCCAAACAAGCCAAGCTGAGAACCAGAGAATCCGTCGGATATGGGTTGAGGTCATGGTCGAAAGTGAGGCTTACGTGGCGAAAAGATGGGAGTTAGTTTGTTGAGTGTATTGAAATATTTTGTTCGTGGCGTTCAACTCGTAGAGTGCACGAAATGAAATGATTCACACGTTGACACATCGCTACGTCGCGCCATCGATCAGTCGGATAACGTTTGGCATCACCGAGCACGAGCAGTTGACTCAACGCAAGTCAAAAACGGCCGATCGAGTGCTTCGTGTGCATGCCATGGTTAGGCAGCGGCACTCATTTAGAACGATTCACTGAAATTACCACGCCTGAAATGAAGCTACGGACACCCTCGAAAGGATTTTGATTCAATGGCCTTCCTAGGGCTTTATTCAATCCTTCTTGGTTTGAAACACGGATTCCTTCGTAGGCAATCATTTCCCACGCATCGTCCTTGTCCCATTGTAACTCACGCCCATCCCTATCTGTTGCCTGAACAAAAAACGACTCGAATGCAACGGGCGACTTCAGTTCTATTCCATCTACTGATTCGACCACAAACTCCTTACTCGATCCCTTAGCGACGTCTCTAGCTTTCCAATGTCCTCGTATTTTTTGGACTTCTCCAAGTGGCCGACCCAAGATGCCTACCAATTGAATACGTCGTTCGAGGATTTTACTCATCTCAATCTTTTGCAGATTCTCTTCGTCCGATTGTGACGCAATCGGAAAAAGAGCAAGAATGGCAATGAGGAGTGTAAGTCCAAAGAGCGTGTGTTTCATACTTCGTCCTGCCTAACGCCCCCGATGACCGAGCGGGGGCAAGTAAATTTTCAATCAGGAAGCGGCCGATCCCCCGCTTCGGTCCATCGGATGGTTCGTGCATTGCTTTCGCTGCGGCGCAATCATCCGAGTGACGCAACCATTCAGTCGCCCCCTTTTTTCTTGCGTGGCACTACCATTCGCCAACCAGTGTGCTCTGTGATAGCGCAACTGTGGTAGTGTCTTCGTCCGCGCTCAATTGTATTCGCGAATATCCATGGCGTACCAAATTCGTCGATCATTGCGACACGCGCAGGAGTTTTACGTTTTAGCAACCGTTTCATGAACGCCTTCGATTCACGGTGGATGACGTATCCAGGCTGTTTCCATTCCTCAGGTAGAGAAATGAATCTTACGCGGTCGCCGATCTTCAATTCATTTGGATTGGGCATCTTTGTATGCACGAACGCTACCATTCATCGAGTGGCGGCAATTAAAGTTTCTAAAAGTCACAGCGGTCGATCCGACACTTCGATGCAATGGATTGTTAGGGCATTCGTAGCTGGCGGTAGCGAACACGGAATTCAGGCTCTGGAATGGGGCTCGTAATCTTCGAAGGCAGGACAGCGGTTCCGTCCATCAAGATCGCAACTGGTATATTGGGAGAGAAATGAGCTGTCAGTCCATTTCCAACGAGGGGTTGCCAAGTCAGCCGCACCCAATACACCCACCTGTCGAGCACTAACGTTAACATCTCTTCATCGCGGAAATACTCGATTCCTTCGGAATCCGTAAAGTGATTGCCTGTGTTTATTGATGAAGTTTCTCGCTCGAGGGACACCGAGACCGTCCAGTCTTTATCTTTGAGTTTCGGAAATTCTTTCGCCACAGCCAGTTTCGCCGCCTTAATGGCTTTGCCCACAGAGAGAGGTGGTTCGCTGTCGTCATCACTCGTCCAGGACGGTGAGCGACTCAGTTGGTCTACGGAAAGGACAATTGATACGGGTTCGCCGTCGATTCGTCCGAAATGCCTTTGTTGGCAGAAAGCGTCGCTCCCCAGCAACAAAGCAAGGACTATCGACAAGATTGCTTGAATCATTTCATTGCCCTAACGACCGCCGTCACCGAGCCGCCGGAGAAACGCTCACCATTGGCCAACCGCGCGATCGGCGGCTTCGTGTGCACGGCATTGGTACGCCCGTCATGGGCATTAGTTTATGGGGTTCAAGTCCCCTGTGCGAGATGGGAATCTCAAGGAGATCAGTATACCAAATGACCACTTCAAGAGAACAAGCACTAGGTGAAGGCAACTGCGCGAGGGCGACCGAGCGTGGGAAGGAAGCCTGCGAAT
>JBJONT010000423.1:0-3341 GCA_046051705.1 Planctomycetota bacterium
TGGCTTGGCAGGGATCCCCAAAACTCGCGCGTGCGTTAGCGCGCTTCCCCCCCCCCCCTCGCCCGCTGGCGGGAGAGGGGGCCGGGGGGTGAGGGTGGTGTCCGCGCAACCCCAAGCGCCGCAAAGACTTAGCCAACCCCAAATCCCCTCCCAAAAAGCAGCCGTTGCGCGGTCTTTCCCCTCACCCCCCGCCCCTCTCCCCGACCCGGGGCGAGGGGAGCAAGACAATAAGACCTCCCGCGCGGTTAGACAGGTGAAAATTGCCCAGATCGCACGCACGCACCGCTCGCCCGGGACACAGTCCCAGGCTACGCGGGCGAGGGGAGCAAAACATTAAAACTTCGCGCGCATTTACCAGTTGAAAATAGCGCAGATCCCCCCCTGGCTTGCCAGCAGCTAAAACTCGATCGGATTTGCTTTGCCAGTTGCGGGGTGTTATGCTCGACACTCCTGTCCTACCTTCCCTTCCCCCCTCCGACGGAGATTTTCTATGAGTCAAGGCGCATCTTCTCAGCCCCAGCAACAACCAACGTCGCAGCAACAACCTTCTGGAGGACTTCGGCGACGGACATTTCTGGCGGCTGCCGGAGGGGTTGCGGCCGCAAGTGCCGCTCAGTTGTCGGCAAAGAGTTACGCGCGAGTCGTCGGCTCGAACGATCGGCTCGGTGTTGGACTCATCGGCGGTGGGGTGATCGGCAAAGCGCACATGGGGGTAATCAACAACCTCAAGGAGAAGAATAATCTTCATCCTGTCTGTGTTGCGGATTGCTGGAAGACACGTGCAGAAGAAGGTAAAGCGACGATCGGAGCGGATCACGCCGAGACCGATTATCGAAAGCTGCTTGAGCACAAAGACATCGACTATGTGGTTGTTGCCACTCCCGAACATTGGCACTGGACAATGACCATCGATGCGATGGAAGCAGGTAAGGCGGTCTATTGCGAAAAGCCTTTGACACACACGATTCCCGAAGCACAGGCAGTAGTAAAGAAGCAGAAGGAAACGAAGCGTCCGGTGCAGGTGGGTGTTCAAGCGATGTCGGACGACAGCTACATCTCTGCAGGCAAAGCGATTGCAGACGGGATGATCGGCCGGGTCTTGCAAGCTCAGATTGAATACGTTCGTCGATATGCGAAGGGTGCAGGACCTTGGCGTGAACCAGATTTGGTCGCTCAACATGCGACAAAGCCCGCCGACCTCGATTGGGATGCTTGGTTAGGTTCCGCCAAAAAGATCGAGTGGAACCCAAATCATTACTTCGAATGGCGATGCTATTCGGCTTACTCGGGTGGTATCTGCACGGACTTGTTCATTCACCGCATCACGCGAATTATGAAGGCTTGCAATCTGCTTTATCCTCGCCGCGTTGTGGGGATGGGTGGTATTTGGCAATGGCCAGATGGACGCGATCTGCCAGACAACGTTGAGATGGTCTGCGAGTATCCACGAGGCATGACAGTTTATGTGTTGGGAACGATGGGCAATCGCGTGCGGGTCGATCACTTGATTCGCGGCTACGATGGAACTTTGTTCTTCAACAACGATGGTTGGATCGCTAAAGATCCTGACGGCAAAGTCCTTGGACAGCACAAGAAGACCGGTGGTGAAGATCAGAACTTGCACCATACGAACTTGCATAACCACCTTCGCAATGGTGAGCCTTTGAACTGCCCGATCGAATTGGGACTCGCAGGTGTCGTTGCGGTGAACATGGCCAACGAAAGCTGGCGTACGAACCGCATGATGGGTTGGGATCGCAAGAACGAGAAGATGGTTCCAGCGGATATGCTCAACGAAGGGCACGAACCAGAATCGGTGGCTTAGTATGTTCCCTCGGCGTACCTTCCTCGCCGATCTAGGACTCGGCTTCACAGGGCTTGCTCTCGGTGCGATGCTGCATCGAGACCGCTTGGCTACGGCTCAATCTCCAACCGATCACGCTTGGAGACCGCCGGATGGCAACCCACACTTCAAGCCCAAGGCCAAGAGCGTTATTTGGCTTTTCATGAACGGTGGCGTGAGCCACATGGAAAGCTTTGACCCCAAGCCGATGCTGACGAAGTACGCCGGCAAAACCATTGCAGAGACACCCTTTGCAGAAGCTCAAGATCCGAAGAAGCTTGCGATCGAACGTTTGGTCGTACCCGATGGGAACGGCAATCAACGCAACACGTTGTATCCGCTTCAAGTGGGATTTCGCAAGCATGGTCAGAGTGGAATCGAAGTAAGCGATTGGTTTCCGGCGATTGCATCGCAAGTCGACAAGTTAGCGATTGTCCGTTCGATGTGGACGACCGACAGCAACCACGGCGCGCAGACACAGTTCCATTCCGGTCGACATCAAAACGACGGTGATTATCCGACGCTTGGTGGATGGGTTCACTACGGTTTAGGGACGCTCAACGAAAACCTTCCTCAGTTTATATCGATGGGGACAAGGGAGTATTGGAACAAGAAAGACGGGCACTATTTAGGCCCTGCACACGATGCAGTGCCACTTCGTATCGACCCCAATGCACCGCTTGATTTCGGTAGACCAGAACGTCCCTTTGCGCTCGAAGCGCAGCAAGTCGGCGCGGAGCTTGTGCGGGACCTGAACAACTTGCGAGGAATCGAGTATCCAAACGATCCGGCTCTCGCTGCGCGTATCGCATCGTATGAACTCGCTTTCCGCATGCAGCAATCGATTCCAGAAGTGGTGGACTTTGCACAAGAGTCCGAAGAGACCAAAACGCTCTATGGGATAGACCAAGCGCACAGTCGCGATTTTGGTATGCAGCTTCTAGCCACTCGGCGACTCATCGAACGAGGAGTTCGCTTCGTCCAGATCCAGCATGGCGGCGGAGGTGCGGGAGCTTGGGATGCCCATGGGGGATTGAAAGCCAATCACGAGAACAATGCGAAAGCCGTCGATCAGCCCATTGCCGGCTTGCTTATCGATCTTCAGCGCCGAGGGCTTCTCGATGAGACGTTAGTAGTCTTTGCAACGGAGTTTGGACGCACACCGGGCACCCAAGGCTCCGATGGTCGCGACCATCACATTTTTGGATTTAGTGTTTGGATGGCAGGTGGTGGGATTCGGGGAGGGGTTGTGCATGGATCGACCGACGAGATCGGGTTTCACGCAAGCGACAATCGGCACTACGTAACCGACATCCATGCAACGATCCTACATCAGCTCGGTCTCGACTCACGCAAGCTTGAGGTACCCGGTCGCAAACGCCTCGAGATCGACCATGGCAAACCGATCATGGAAATCGTTTAACCCATAACCATCGCCATCGCACCCTTGCGAGCGAGCGCTCGCTTCTCCCCCTCGCCCGCTGGCGGGAGAGGGGGC
>JBJONT010000424.1:0-13359 GCA_046051705.1 Planctomycetota bacterium
GTACTTGATGATGATTCGGTTTTGGTCGAAGTCAGCGCGGTCTCAGTGAATCCGATCGACACGTATATTCGTGCTGGGGCGAACTATTGGGAGTTGCCCAAACCGTTTGTAATCGGATGCGACTTTGCAGGGAAAGTTCTTGCAACTGGATCGCGAGTGCGCGACGTGCCCATCGGTCAGAGAGTTTGGGGATCGAATCAAGGGCTTCTCGGACGTCAGGGGACTTTTGCGCAGCGAGCTGTCATCGATCCAGTTTGGCTTTACGCTTCGCCCGAGAGTGTTTCGGATACGGATTTAGCAGCCATTGCGCTCGTGGGGATCACGGCTCATTTGGGATTGTTTGATCGAGCGCGGTTGCAACCCGGTGAGACGATCTTCGTCCGCGGTGGAACCGGTGGTGTCGGAGCGATGGTGCTTCAGATGGCCAAAGCGATTGGTGCAAAAGTCATCACAACGGCTGGCAGTAGCGAGAAAGCGGAGCGTTGCCGAAGCTTGGGGGCGGATCATGTGATTGAGTATAACTCAGAAGACACCCAAGAATCCTTGATGCGATTAGCACCTAAGGGAGTGGATGTTTATTGGGAGACGCTGCGCGAGCCCGATTTTGATGCAGCGGTCGCGGCGATGAGCCCCGGGGGAAGAATGGTATTGATGGCAGGACGCGATGCGAGACCCGCTTTTCCGGTCGGTCCATTTTACGTCAAGGGTTGCTCGCTGCTTGGTTTTGCAATGTTCAAAGCATCACCGGAGTCGCAGCGAAGAGCCGCAGAGGATATCAATCATTGGATGGCAAGTGGCAAGTTGCAGGCGCAGATCGATCGGGTTTTGCCATTGAGCGAAGCCGCCGAAGCGCACCGGCTGCAGGAATCCAATACGTTAAATAAGTCGAGCGTGCTTCAGGGAAAGATAGTACTCAAGATAGAAAAATGAGCCGATGTTATTTCAAGGATGGCGGCAGTACCTGGATTTGGTTTTCCCGCGCTCGTGCAGTCTGTGTCGTAGGCCGATTGTAGGATCGCGGTCCCCAACCCTTTGCGGGCATTGCCAACAACGAATCAAACCAATCGCTCAATCTTGCTGGAAGTGTGGAGCCCCGAAGCTATCCGGAGAACTGCAACCGGAATTTGATCGGGATAGCAGTAAACCGAAATCCTCAAAACGAAGTTGTCGGTTCTGTCAAAAACAGGATTGGGATATCAACCGTGTTTTTGCTTACACGGTCTATTCGGGAAGCGCCGCGCATGCGGCTCGCCTGTGCAAAGACTCGATGCATGAATCGTTAGCAAGGAGTCTCTCCGACTCGATCGGAGATTGGCTCGATCAGCGAGATGACTTCCTGCCGATTTGCTACGACTACATCATCCCGATCCCCCAACATTGGTTTCGGCGTTTGATGTTCCGATACCATCCCGCAAGTGTATTTGCGATGGGCTTGGCCGGACGGTTTGGTATACCGATGAGCGAAAGCTATTTGAAACGCAGTCGGTGGACCACCAAGCAGGGGCTCAAGACCATAAGCGAACGCCGGGAGAGTATTCGGGATGCTTTTGCGGTAAGCCATCCGAAGAAGATCGAATACCGAAGTGTGTTGCTGGTCGACGATGTCATGACTTCCGGAGGGACCCTTGCGGATGCTGCGCGTGCGCTGAAGGCTGCGGGGGCTCGGCAAGTCGATGCGGTCGTTTTTGCGCGAGGTATTAGCGCCGGAAAACTGCAACCGTCTACACCTCCGAGCGAAAATCGGATGCAAAAAGCCCACGTACTGCATTCGTATCAAAGCAGTGCCACGGCCGAGGAACTTCGGCGGCGACTGCACTAGTAATCACCCCTACTCCACCGTCCAATAGCCCACCGTCCATCGGATTCTCTCTCAGGTCTTGTATTGGGACGTCCTTTCCGCGTCCCAATCAATCTCCCCGCCCTTTTCTTGGGCTTTCTTCGTGAACCGCCTGGTTCCGCAGGGCGTATACGCGCCATAGGCAGAACCGCTATACTGACACGCCCTCCGGAGGTGGTCTCTGCCATTTGGCTATCGAATGGCGGGCAGGGGCTAGCTAACCAAGAGCTTTTTAAAAATCTTCGAGTACCTGAGAAAACGAGTGAGAAACGATGGGTAACAAAGTTGCAAGCTCGACGGCGATGATCGAAGCGATCGGGTTGTCGAAATTTTACGGTCCATTTGCGGCCGCGCGAGAAATATCGTTTTCTGTAAACCAAGGCGAGCTAGTGGCGTTTCTCGGCCCGAACGGGGCGGGAAAAAGTACCACGATGAAAATGCTTACGGGTTATTTGTCCCCCAGCGAAGGGTCCGCGAGGATCGCCGGTCACGATATGTTTTCGGACCGTATCGCTGGTTCGAAACATCTGGGTTATTTGCCGGAAAACGGGCCTCTGTATCCAGATATGACCCCATTCAGCTTGCTGAATTTCTTCGCAGATGCACGTGGACTCGAGCGGGACTACAAGAAAGTTCGCATCGAAGCAGTCGTGGAAATGTGCGACTTGAAAACAGTGTTGCACAAAGCCATTAGCAAGCTTTCGAAGGGTTTTCGGCAGCGTGTGGGTATGGCCCAAGCCCTTCTGCACGAACCGGATGTCTTGATTCTTGACGAACCGACCGCCGGGCTTGACCCGAACCAGATTCGCGAAGTCCGCAATACGATGCGGAAACTTGGTGAAACGAAAACTATTCTGTTGTCGACTCACATTCTTCAAGAAGTCGAAGCGATGGCCAGTCGTGTCATCATGATCAATGAAGGTCGCAAAGTCTTTGAGGGGACTGTTGACGATTTGAAGAAGGTCAAGGGAGACCTGACCGATGCGTTCCATAAACTAACCGGCGCCGCTGCTTGATGCTTGCCAAAGCACAAGTTTGATACGGTGTTGTACGGCTGATTCGTTTTTTTCGGATTGAAGAAGGATATTCCAAAGTGATTGCAAGTGCTTTATTGCGACTACTGTTGCTGGACATCGTCTCATTGGGCGTTTTGTTCGCAATGGTATTGCTCTTGGCCCGTGGGCGGCGAGTCGCCTACGCGGTTTTAAAGAGAAACTTCTACGGATATTTTTCCAACCCCACGGGCTATGTTTTCCTGTGCTTGTTCGTGCTTCTGACAAGCATGGCTGCATTCTGGCCTCACGAGTTCTTCAGTTCCAACCTTGGAACTCTATCGGAACTCAACAAGTGGTTCACCTACATTATGTTGTTCTTTATCCCTGCCATTACGATGAGCATCTGGGCCGAAGAACGCCGGCAGGGGACCGATGAATTGCTGCTTACTTTGCCAGCCGCTGACTTCGATATCGTTATTGGAAAGTACGTTGCTGCTGCGGCGATCTACACAGTCTCGCTCCTCTTCTCCCAGTTCTCGACCTTCCTCGTGTTGGCGTTTTTGACGAATGGAGAAGTCGACACCGGACTGTTCTTCAGCAATTATGTTGGGTATTGGCTCATCGGCCTCGCGATGATCGCCATCGGCATGGTGGCTTCCTTCTTGACCAACAACCTAACCGTGGGCTTTATTCTCGGTGCGTTGTTCAATGCTCCATTGGCGTTCGCTGCTGCATCGGACACCATCATTGGCCGTGGTTGGGCGAGGGATATCAAAGGATTTAGTCTCGCCGAGCGATTCGATGATTTCGGTCGAGGCATCATCAGCCTCTCGGGCTTGGCATACTTCCTGCTGCTCGCATCCTTCGGATTGTACTTGTGCATGATTTTGATCGGGAAGCGTCACTGGAATAGCGGTAAAGACGGGAATAAAACCCTCGCCCATTACTTGGTTCGCGCATTGATGCTGTTGGCGATCGTAATTGCCGGAAGCTTGCTGTTCCGCAACCGCGACAAACGCTACGACGCCACGGAATTGCAAGTCAGTTCGTTGTCGAATGTGACCACCGACATGATTCGCAATCTTGGAAAAGATCGCGACATCGTCGTCGATGCATTCATCTCGGCTGACGTCCCAGAGATGTACGCGAAGACCAAAGTCGAATTGGTTTCTCTGCTGAAAGAATTTGAATCCACGGCTAATTCCTCCGGTGTGCCGATGCAAGTTCGAATCTACGACTCGATTTCTCCTTCGAGCGATGAAGAAAAGCAAGCCGAGCAGCAATATGGGATCACACCGCAAACGGTGCGAGTCCGAGAGCGTGGCACCCTTTCCGATCAACCAATTCTTTTGGGTGCAGCCTTCCGGTCAGGTCTTCAGAAAGTGGTTATCCCATTCTTCGAGCCTGGTATTCCAGTCGAATATGAACTGGCCCGGTCGCTTACAACGGTGGCAAAGCCAGCACGAAAGAAACTTGGTGTTTTGAAGACCGAAGCGAAAATGATGGGCGGGCTCGATATGGGGACTTTCCGTCAGACGCCCCAAGAACCGATCATCGAAGAGCTTGGAAAAGAATTTGAACTTGTTGACGTCAACGCGGCGTCTCCTATCGACTTGCAACGGATCGATGTTCTGTTGGCTGTACAACCTTCGTCTTTAACCCCCGAGGAAATGGCGAACTTTGTGGCCGCTGTTCGATCTGGTCTGCCGACAGCGATCTTCGAAGATCCACAGTCGGCGATCAATCCGGCAATACCGGGCACGGGTGATCCCAAGCCCCCGGCGGGTGGCGGGATGTTCGGCGGCGGTGCACCATCGCCGAAGGGTGAAATTCAGCAACTCTGGGAGTTGCTCGAAGTCGAAGTACCGGGGCAGCCAAGCCCTATGGGTTTCTTCACCCCAGATCTAGCTTGGCAACAGTACAACCCGTATCCGATTCTCGAAGCGATGCAGCAGTCGACCGACCTGTGGTTGTTTATTCGTGGAGAAGCACCCGGTGGAGAAGTTTCTTTCAATCAAGAGAGCGAGATTACCAAGGGGCTAAAAGAACTGATGTTCTTGTTCGGTGGTACTCTCAAACCGAAGAATGGTGCAAAGACCGTCTTCACACCATTAGTTTCCACTGGGACTTTCTCTGGGATGATATCCCTTTCCGAGTTGCGTTCCATGCAGCGAAGCACTCTCGATCGAGCAACGGAGATCCGGAATCGACGAGGCAAGCCAATCGGTCCTCAGGTAATCGCAGCGAAGATCGAATCGAAGGAACCCGTCGCTTCGAGCGAAGCTGAGGGAGCCGGTTCGAACAAACCTCTTAAGGTGGTCTACGTTTCGGACCTGGACTGTATGTCTGGCGTGTTCGTTGACATTCGAAAAAATCCTTCACAACTCGAAGATGTCAAGTTCCAGTTCCAAAACATTACCTTCGTACTGAACGTGGTTGACGAACTGGTTGGAGAGACCAAATACCCTGCGATTCGTCGGCACGTGCCAACCTACAGCACCTTGAAGTTGGTCGAGGCCCAAGCTGAAGAAGCTCGCCGTTTGGAAGCTGAAGAACAAAGTGCTGCGAACGCGAAGTACAACGAGAAGGTCGCTGAAGTCGAAGACGCGAGTGCTAAGGCAAAGCGTCAGTTTAAAGAAGCGGTCGATAAGTTGCAGTCCGAAGGAGCTATCGATGCATCCAAACAGCAAGAATTGCTCCAACGGCTCACCGAGTACCAAATGAAAGAAGCTCAACTTGCAAAGAAACTTGAGATTGAGCAAGAGAAACTGCAGCGCGAAAGGGATCGAAACATCCGAGATGCGCGACGACGAGCTGATGATGCGATTCGCAAAATCCAAAACAACTACAAGATGCTTGCTGTGTTCATTCCACCAATTCCACCACTGATCGTCGGTATTGTCGTAATGGTGTCACGACGCTTGCGAGAGCGCGAAGGTATTTCCAAGTCGCGTTTGCGTTAAGCAGTCGGTTCCCCTTCGTTTAACCCTTCGAATCAAAATTTAATCACGGAGAGTATCCCTGTGTCTGAATCGGCAAAAACCGGAGCAATGGTGGCCGTTGCAGCCGTTACCTCGCTCCTCGCATGGGCAACGACAACCCGCAACTATTCCACCGATGCCGTCAATGCGACAGCTCGTGTCAATCAAGTCCTATTCGAGAAGTTCACCGATCCCCTCGAAGCGGCTTCTTTGAAAATCCTCAAGTACGATACCGACAAGGAGCAGTACGACGAGTTTGAAGTTTCCAAAGATAGCAAGTCTGGGGTTTGGTCGATCCCATCGAATGAGAACTATCCAGCCGATGCGAACAAGCAGATGAGCGATGCCGCGAACTTGTTCATCGGATTGAAGATCCTCAACGTCGCAAGCGAAAAGCGAGACGAACATAAGCTCTTCGGTGTTCTCGAACCGGATAAGGCGAAGGAGTCCGAAGGTGGTGAAGGGGTTGGACAGATGGTTCAATTCCGTGACTCAAAAGGGGATGTGCTCGCCGACCTGATCATTGGAAAGGAAGATGCACAAGATCCAAAGAAGCGGTTCGTCAGGATCCCTTCGGAAGACGTGATCTACGTTGCGGAAATCAATCCCACATCGTTGAGTACCGATTTCAAGCAATGGATCGAGTCTGACTTGCTCAAGCTTAGCGCGAACGACATCGAGACCATCGGTATCAGGAATTACACCGCTGTACCGACCGGAAACGGTACACTTGATCTAATCCCTAATTACGATGCGGACATCAAGTACGACATCCGCACGGCGAAGTGGGCACCCGAGTCGATGACGACTTATTCAGAAGGTAAAGCAAAGCCGAAATTGCTCGAGCCTTCAGAAGAGTTGAACGCGACGAAGCTCAACGATATGAAGAATGCACTGGATAATCTTCGAATTGCAAACGTATCGAAGAAACCAGCCGGGGTCGCGGCCGACTTGCGTGGTGAACAGCTTGGTGATGCCACCAAGTCCGCTCTCGCACGTCGAGGGTTCTTCCCCGTTCGACGATCCGGGCAACAAGACTTTGAGATTCTCTCCGAAAACGGGGACCTTCAAGTCACCCTCAAGGATGGAGTTCAGTACCTATTGCGATTCGGTAAAGGTGCTGGCGTTTCCTTTGAACCTACCGATGCAGAAGATCCAAACGCCCCGGCTGATGATGCACAAAAGAAAGTCACCATCAATCGTTTCTTGCTCGTGACAACGCGAGTCGATGAGAGCAAGTTTCCTGAGCCACAACTCGAACGCGTCCCGCAAACAGTTGAGGAATTGAAGGCGATCGAAGCAGCCAAGAAAGCAATCTTGAGCCCTGCCGAGCCAGCACCGGCACCAGCAGAGCCAGCACCGACTGAACTGGCACCAGCAGAGCCTGCACCAGCGCCTGGTGCCCCCGCACCTGAGGCCCCTGCTGCAACACCGGATGCTCCTGCTGCTGCGCCTGATGCACCTGCACCTGCGGCGGATGCTCCTGCTGCTGCACCGGATAATCCAAGTCCAACTGAAGGTACAACCCAGCCTCAGGCTTCGAGTCGACCTGCGTCGAAGGAATTCAGCAAGTTCGTTGCGTATCAAGAGCCTGCTGCCCAGGAGCCTGCTGCTCAAGAACCAGCAGCACAAGAGCCCGCTCCCGCTGTTGAGCCTTCCGCAGCTCAAGAGAAGGGGACGGAAGAATTGACCGATGACGAATGGAAGGAGCGATTGGAAGCTGAGAAGGAGCGAATCAACAAGGAGAATCAACGCAAGCTTGATCAGCGCAAGGACAAAATGGAAGCTGCCAAGAAGCGAGTTGCGGAATTAAATGCTCGGTTTGCCGATTGGTATTACATCGTCAGCGACGCGGAATTCCAGCGATTAAAGATCGAATTAGGTGATCTGATTGCACCGAAGGGTGTTGGAGCTCCAAATGGTGCAGCACCGGGTTTGCCAAGCGGGCTTCCAGGGCTTAACATTCCAGGATTATCTGGCCGTTAGTCATCCTCCCGACGACGTATGAGTCCAATCCATGTTAGAAGCTAAGAATACCCAGCGTGCGATCGTGCGCATTGGGTATGACGGACGCGTGCACAAACAGTTTCTAGGTCCCAAGGCGATGGAACGCTTTGAGAACGAGTGTCGGGTATTGAAGTTCTTGGAGGAACGGGATTGCCCGTTTGTTCCGCGGCTTTTGGGCTCAGATCCGAAAACCCTTGAGATCATCACCAGCAATTGCGGTGCGCGCGTCGAGCACTTGGGCGAAGCTCGCATCAAAGAGATCTTCGAGGAGCTTGAAGGCTACGGTGTACGTCACGATGATGCGTTTCTGAGGAACATCACGTATCGATCTTCCGATGGTCGATTTTGCATTATCGATTTCGAGTTCTCGACGATTCTTGATACTCCCGCGCCGACACGTGGGTTAGATCCCGAAGCGAATGATCAAGCGGCATTGGCGCAGGCGATGAGGTCGCGTGTGAATGTCGCTTGGAGTGCCATGTCTCACTCGGGATCCTTCCGAAGCAACAACGAGGATCGCTTTTTAGGTGTACTCTCGACTCGTCAAAGCGTCCGCTATCTGGGGAACACTGGAAGTATTTCGACGGATCAAGGGGATGTGATTTTCGCGGTTGCCGATGGAATGGGAGGGGAGCAGTCCGGGGAGCTTGCCGGCAAAATCGCTATCGACGAGTTGACCCGAATGTTGCCCAAAGCTCAAGCGTTGAACGATCGGCTGTTGCTCGACACGTATCCACAGATCTTAAAAGAACTGTTTTGTTCGATTCACAAAGAGCTTAACCGCATCGGATTCGATGTTCATTGCCGTAATATGGGATCGACCCTGACCGTTGTTTGGGTGCATGGCGGACTGGCGATGTTCGCGCACATCGGCGATACGAGGCTTTATCGTCTGTACCGAGTCGAAGGAGAGAGCACGTATCCGATGAAGATGGTGCAGGTATCCGAAGACCACACGTTTGTCGGTTGGCTGCGTCGAACAGGTCAGATCAACGAGCGACAAGCGAGGTTTCATCCACGCAAAAATGTGCTGTCGCGCGCATTGGGTGCTGGACACCAAATCATCGAGCCTCAGATTGGCGCTTTCATTTTGTCTGCTGGTGAGAAGTTAGTGCTATGCTCGGACGGCGTGATAGATGGCCTTTGGGATCACGCTATACGGGAATTGGTATGTGAGTCGAGCAGCGACGGACAACATGAGCAACTTGCGCAGCGATTAGTTCTCACGGCGGTAAGCGAATCGGGACGGGATAATACGACTGCCATCGTCGTTGAGCTCGGTGGTTGATCGAGGGTCGATCTTGTATCGATACTGTGTCTCGGTGGTGCGATGGGTGATATCTGTCGCGCCATTACTTTTTCAATCGGAAATCCAAGCGTCAACTGGCGGGGCATTGAGCCGAAGAAGTGTTAACAAACTCTTCATTGACGCCGTGATTACAGAAAGCAACCGAGTCTGAGATGGTGTATCTTATCTGGATAGTCATCTGATTGTCGGGAGTTGTACCCGCTATGACTTCGTTTGAAATCGTTCCGTTTATTGATGATGAAGGAAAGTTACCATGATTCGATTCATTGCTGTGTTTGCGGTTTCGCTAAGTTTGATTTCATCGTCGGTGCTCGCGCAAGATGCACCGAAAGGAAAGGGGCAAAAAGGGAATGCAGAGACGGCAATGGTCAACCAGTTCATGAAGCAGTTGGAGGCTGCTGAAGCCCCCACGGAAGTGCTTGATAAGGTCAAAGAGTTATTCAGCAAGACTGCAAAGGATGTTGTTGCAAAGCGTAAAGAAGTCGGGCTTACTCCAGCGATGTTGCAGAAGCGTACTGAAGCGGGCAAGAAAGCTCGCGAAGAAGGGAGGAAGCCAAAGGAAGTAAAAGAGATCGCACTTGCTGCGATGAATGCAACCGAGGATCAGAAGAAGGTGCTTGCGGAAACCGAAGAGATGTTGGCGAAGACTCGTGTGGAGATCGGTAAGTTGCTAACTGAGGAGCAAAAAAGCAAATTGCCGAAACAGTTCCAAGCAAATCTGAAAGAGCCAGCCCCTAAGAAAAAATAGTTCTTTGGGAATTTTAGAAGCTGGTTTTGATTTGTCTTGGTTTTGCAACCCGTGCGCTTGTACAGTGAAACGGTGCGCTTGTTCAGTGAAACCGTGCTCGTGCTCAGTGTAACGGTGCTCGTGCTCGTAATCGAAAGCAACCTGAAGTACTGCTATCTAGGTTCAGTGCACGAGCGACCACTGAATGCAACTAAACTAGTTTAGTTATCCGAGCACGAGCACGAGCAGGAGCACGAAAATGGGCCCGAATCGCATTTAGAAGGACATCAAGTCGAGCTGTCCACGTTTACTAATAACCACAACACCTGCGACGCAATCCCAGCGAACCCAGCGAAGTAGATCTCGAGTTGAAGCTTATTGCTTCAGCATTGGTTCGATGTCTTTCGCGATTGCAGACGGACTTGTCGTCGGTGCGTAACGCTCGACGACTCGACCATCTGCGTCTATCAGGAACTTTGTGAAGTTCCATTTGATTCCTTCGCTGCCGAGCAACCCGGGTGCTTGTTTCTTTAAATGCACAAACACAGGATCGGAATCAGGTCCGTTGACTTGAACTTTCGCCAGTACTGGAAAGCTCACGTCGTACGTCAGTTTGCAGAACTGCTGAATTTGATCGTCGCTACCTGGCTCTTGGCCACCGAATTGATTGCAAGGGAAAGCGAGGATACGCAATCCTCGACTCTCGTAAGCTTCGTGCAGTGCTTGCAACTGCTTGTATTGGGGTGTGAAGCCACATTGGCTTGCGACATTGACCACGAGGGTGACATGACCGCGAAGGGAGCCGAAATCAAGTACAGAGCCATCAGCTCGCTTTGCACTAAGTTCAAACCAATCGGATGGAGACGAATTGTGTAGGTCGGTCATGGTAGTTCTTAAGAAGCTGCGATAGCTGGAGCGAGTTCAGGGCGAAGTTGCATAGGTCGAAGTTCGTCGATGAAGGAGTTTGGAAGTCCTAGATCGGGTAGAAGTTGCCTGCAAGTGATCCTTGAGGATTCATAGATGACAGGTAAGCCGCTTCCTGGGTGTGTGCCACCACCGACTAGATAGACTCCGTCGAGTTCCTCGAATTTGTTGTGCGGCCGGAGGTGAAGCATTTGCCCGAGATTGTGTGCGAGGTTGAACGTAGCTCCTTTGTACACGGAGTAGTCATCTCGCCATTGAGCCGGGGTGATGATCTTCTCGACTTCAATTCTGCTTTCGATATCGCTCAACCCAATTTCTTCCATTCGTTTGAATGTGAGCTTTCGATACTCCGCTGTTTGCTTTGCATCCCAAGGTGTGTTGGGGCTCAAGTGAGGTACTGGTACGAGGACATACAACGCGCTCTTGCCGCTAGGTGCAAGGCTCGGGTCGGTCACCGATGCATTTTGAACGTAGAAGCTCGGTTCGGTCGGCAGCTTCTTTTCTTGTTCGATCTCCCGCAAGTTACCTTCGTAATCTTTGGAAATGTAGATCGTGTGGTGGGGCAGGTTTGGGAACTCGCCGCGAAGTCCAAGATACATCATGAAGGTCGAGCAAGAGAATCGCTTGGTTTCGAGTTTCTCGTCTGTCCAACGCTTTCGCATGGTGTTTGGAACGAGATGTTGCATGGCATGAGCGAAATCAGCATTGATCACGAAAGCGTCCGCTTCATAGGTTCCCTTGGAGGTTTCCACGGCCGTGACCCGTTTACCTCGAAATCGAAGTTTCGTTACCGGTTCGTTGAGTTGAATGTTGCAACCGAGTTGCTTCGCTATATCGGACATCCGGTTTGAGACTTGGCCACATCCTCCCATAGGATGGTAGACGCCATACTCGTACTCCAGGAACGAGAGGATCGAGAAGAGGCTTGGGCATCGGAACGGGGACATCCCCAGATATTTGGCTTGGAAGGAGAAAGCGATCACAAGGCGAGGGTCGCGGAAGTAGCTTTGAAGCTCTTGGCCGAGAGATTTCCAAGGTTTCACGTACGGTGCAGCGGCCATCAGGGATGGGCTAACGTAGTCCTTGAGCGAGTTAAAGGGGCTTTCGAGAATTGGTCTGAACTTCGCGAGCTTGGTTCGGTTGTCGTCCAAGTACTTTTTGAGTTGTCCGACGTCAGGAGGAGACAGCTTGGCGATTTGTGCATCCATCTGATCCATGTGGTGGGAGCAGTCCAAGTGTCCGCCGGCACCGAATGCGACTCGGTACTGAGGATCGAGTCGCTTCATCGGAATCTCTCGGTCGATGTCGTATCCGACCGATTGGAAAATTTCCTTTAAAATTCTCGGGTAAAGATAAAAGGTAGGGCCGACATCGAATTTGAAATCACCCAAGGGCATAGTCGAGCATCGCCCGCCGACTTGGGGTTTCGACTCGAGAACCGTCACATTCGCACCGGCATGAACAAGTTGCATGGCCGCAGCGAGCCCTCCGGGACCAGCACCGATGACGATAACATTCCGTTTTTTCATGGATTTCCGAGGATTCTAGACGGTTCAGAAGTCAAGAACGAACAAGTTGCGGGCAATAAGCCGTCCGGGTTTTATAGCAGAATGGCAAGTTTTGATGAAAATCCAGTCAGGCCTAAGTTCGAAAAGCTCCCGAAGTTTTGTGGTTTATTCGGATAACAACGAAATAGCCCTACGTTTAGCACCCGAACACTCGATTGCTTGATCTCCTTAGTAAGGAGCAGCCGTATGAGGGTCAGGTTAGGGAATTGCAGTCCCGGAGCCCCCCTTGTGGAATCCGTTCCCTTCGGCTAATATTTCAACCTCGTTTTCCCGAAAGTATAACGATTTTTCATCCCCTTAGACCGTATGGACTCTACACTGTACCCCTCCAAACGACCGCCAAATGGAAAGAAATTCGCGCGCAAGCGGACGCGTGTTAAGGTCAAGGTCAAGAAGAAGGACCCGTTGCTCGTCGACGGTAAGCGTCCTCGTCCAATGTATGTGGACTACAAAGACATTGAGCTCCTTTCGAAGTTGGTCAACCGTCATGGCCGAATTGTAAGTCGCCGCAAATCGGGCTGCTCGGCTACGAGCCAGCACGCGGTTGCAGAAGCGATCAAACGCGCTCGGTTCATGGCTCTAATGCCATATGTCGGAGAGTAAATCACAACCTGCTTCCTTGGGTGATACCGGTTCAGTAGAATCGGTATTCGTTTGGGAGCGGCGCGTCGAATTCTCTGAAACCGATGCGGCAGGTATCTGCCACTTCTCAGCTTTCTTTATTTTCATGGAACAAGCGGAACACGCCATGTTTCGCTCCCTTGGATGGTCTATATTCCCATCCAAGTTCCATGGAGTGGTTGATCCACAATCTCCCCCCGCCAGTTCTGCGGCGGACGAATCTGCAACGCTCAGTTGGCCTCGTGTACATTGCAGTTGCGATTTTCTCTCACCAGCACGGTTTGAAGACGTCCTCTCCATCGATATCGGCATCGAAAAATTGGGGACGAAAAGCATCTCCTATCGGCATACGATCCGGTGTGGGGATCGAATTCTTGCACGCGGTAAAAT
>JBJONT010000425.1:0-10179 GCA_046051705.1 Planctomycetota bacterium
GTATCGGCGATGGTACCTGAAGGAGAATTAGCAGCCGTCCGGTAGTTCCGACTGGTCATTCGACCTGCCAAGTCGTAGTTGTGCGTGAGGGTGTCCCCTAGCTGGTCCTGCTTGCGCAGCACTCTTCCTGAATTGTCGTAGACAAAGGTGACGATTCCGTAGCCGGTCTGACCGACGGAAGTCCCGGAGGTGTGATCCGGATAGGTTTCAGTGAGTTTCAAGCCCCGCGAATCGTACGTGTAGATGGTCGTCTGATTCTCAGCGTCGGTAAGCGAGGCCAGTTGGCTCAGGGCCGTGTATGCAAAGGCCGTCGCTGCACTGATCCGGTCGGTGGTTAGCTTTCGACGATTGCGTGCATCGAAGGTTATTAGCGTGTTCTTGTTCTTCGCGTCGATCTGCTTGATGGCGTTCCCTGCGCGATCGTACTCGGTCTTGGTCACATCGCCGAAGGTGTCGGTTCGCTGGGTGTTTCTGCTTAAAGCATCGTAAAGCATATCTGCACCGACATTGTTCGCATCTCGCACCGAGAGTTGGTTCCCTGCTGCATCGTACGTAAGTACCGTCGCATTGTCCAATTGGTCTAGCGAACGCAGCGTGCGACCTGCCGCATCCGTCCAGCTCTTGGTCGCATTCCCCAGGGCGTCGATACTCTTGGTCACCAGCACCGTGCCGTAACCCGACAAGTTGGTCGTCGCATCGTGCTGGACCGTCGACCAACTGGCCAAGGTGTTGAGTGCCGTACTACCTGAACCACGGTAATTGTTCAGTTTTCCACTCATTACGGTTCGGCCAACGGAATCTGTGATGCTGAAACTGATTTCATCTTCGCCGTTGATCACCACGCTGGCGCGACCTGGAGCCGTCGTCGAACTGAACGTAATACCAGCACCGCCATTGGCCTGCGTATCGGCCAGCTTGGCGATCGCATTGCTGAGCGAGACACTGAAGGTTCCGCTCCCGCCTGTTCCCAGTTTCGAGACCGTCACTCCGGCGGAGTTATCTAGCCCCTGACCGTCGGTCAGATTGCTATCGTAGAGATACTGGGTCGTCAGCCCATCGGCCAAGGCCACACCGTCGACGCCCGCAATGGGGGGATTCGACGGATCGATTTGTCCACGGGCGCTGAGCCAAGCCGTCTGATAGATCGGACGCCCTCGGGCATCGAGTCGCGTCGTGGACTCCGATAACGTCTTTGAGTCGACTGGATTGGCATAGTTGCTGCTACTGCTGGTCACATCCGAGACACTGATCGTGTGGACGACTTGCCCACGACTATTGGCATTGGTGATCGAGCCATGCCCCAGAGGGTCGATGTTCAATCGGGTCAGGGCGCAGCACCCTACGTCGTCGTAGGTCCAGACATTCCCTCCATAGTCGGTTCGGGTCGCTTGGCGACCGCCAAGATCGTACGTCAAGCTCTCGGTGGCCGCATCGGCAGTACCGGGTGCCTCGGTGTGGGTGGCGACTCGATTGCGGTTGTTGTACGTCCAGGTCTCACGGGCTTTGTTCGAACCATTGCTATCCCCAGAGTCGAAGTAGCGAGGCGAGCGGACCTCCGTGACGTTGCTTGCCGCGTCGTAGAGCGTGTCGGTACGTGCCTCGATCGAGGTGCCATAGGCGACTTTTTGACTCACGAGTCGACTACGCGTGTCGTACTCCATTTTAGTGCGTGTGTTGAGCCCATTGTACGAATCGGTTTTCCTGCCCGAAGCGTCCAAGACAAGATCCGTTACGATGTACTGGGCGTTGGCATTGAGGTCTCGGGTCACCCCCAATAGCGCCTGAGAGAGGGTCTGTGTGCCACTCGGGGACGGAGGACTCCACTGGGGGACCATCCCCTGGATGGTGCGAATCAAACGACCGTCGGTCGCGTCGTAGGCGTAATATGTCGTTCTCCCATACGGATCGGTCCGACTGTACAATTGGTCATTGTTGTACTGTGTGCTAGCCGTCAGCGTCGCTCCAGTTCGTGGATAGGACGTCGTCTCCAGGAGACGCCCACGGTGATCGTACTTGTGCTGCGTCAGAGCACCATCGACCTTCGTCTTGTAGACCAGATCCGAGCCGTGCACGTATTCGTAGGTGGTCGTCGAGGAGACGCCATAGGCAGTGGCCGTCTCGGATCCTCCGCTTCCGCGTACCGCCGAAGCGACCGTTTTGGTCGTAAGACGCTGCGCCGCATCGTATGCGTAGCTCGTCACCACATTCAGCCGATCGATCGTCTTACTGACCAGCCCCGATGCGTTGCCACTGGTCCCATACTCGATCTTATCGGCCGTGCCATCCTGGTACTGCGTTTCGATCTTGCGCCCCATTGCGTCGTACACATACGTCACCACACGGCTTTCCGGATCGGTTACCGTGGCGATACGCCCCGCCGAATTGTAAGTAAAGACCGTCGTCGGACGCGCACCACCGGAGCTATCGGCAGGCTCCAAGATCTTCCACAGCTGATGGCTCGAATTGTACTGGTAGTCCGTGCGGTTGTTCCTCGCGTCGATCGTTGCTGCAAGTGCTCCAGCGCCGTTTTGACCCCATGCAACGTACTCCCACTTCCGTACCGCGTATTCCGACGTCTGGACATCGTTCGTCGCACAGCGGTTGTAGGTCGAGGCTCCCGTGTACGGATCAAATCCAACCACATTCGTCGAATTATCCTTTAATCCCACGTGCTCTTCGATCAATCGATTTTCCGAGTCGTAAACGTACTTGATGACCTCCCCGTTGCGGTTCCTCTTACGCGTGACCTTCTTGGCCCCATTGTAACAGTACGTCTCGATCGTCCCGTCGCTGTACTCGCTTCGTATGATCCACTTATCGGCATCCCAAAAATGATTCACCGTCGTGGCATCCCCACGTTGAATCTTTAGCCCCGATTCGCTCCCGTTGTAAAGATACTCCTGCTTGAACAACGTGTCGGTCGTCCCGGTAAACCCAGGCGTTGTCCCCATACTCGAGGTCATGCTCGATGCGTACGACCATCCATCTCGGAAATAAGCAGAACTGAACAATTCCTCGGGGTGACCGACTCCCTGCGAAGTAGCCGCCCCGGCAACGAACTTCATCCGGCCTGCCCCCTCGTAATGAAACTGCTGTGGAGCACCGTTGCGCACCATCAAATACGTCACCTCGTTGGCACCATTGGTCACCATCCGCAGCGCATTGGGGGGGATCGTGTTCGACTGGTTGTTGATCACCGCAGCCAAATTGCTCAAAAACAAAGTCTTGACCTGGTCTCCCTCAGGCGCAGAGCGATCGGCGATCTGAACCGCCACCGATCCAGCATACGAGTCTGACGTGTAACTGTACGTCGAATCCGGACCCACAGGATTCGAAACCGAGGCAAGCTTGGCACCCGTCCCACTGCCGTAGGTGTAGCTTCGAGTCTGGCTACCCGGGCCGGTAATACCGCTGACGACCCAGCTGCCCGATACCTGAGTCGTCTGATACGTAAATGTCAGTGTCGCACCGTAGCGATCCGTCACGGTGTCGATCTGCAAGGCACGTGTCGGGGAAGCCGCCAGTTCGGCTGTCGTGAAGCTCTTGTAGCTCACCGTCGTGTCCCCAATGAGCGAATGGTACTTCACCGGACGGCCTGTTCTACCACCGGTGGTTCCAATATCAAAGAGCTGAAACAGCACATAGCTGCCATCCCATGCATCGGCCCTGGCGTACTTGGCACCATGAAAATCACTCGAGTCCGATGAACTGATCACCGACATGTCCGGTTTTAACAGCGTGATCTGCTTGAGCGGGTCACGCTCCAAAGGCAACGCAACCGAAAAACTCGCTCCGCTGGCATTCGAGTTGCGGCGATAACTCATCGATCGCATGTTCAATGGATCAAACGAACTGATGTCGATCTGCTGGCTACCGCCACTGGCGATCCGCGTTACGGTTAACGTCTGATCATAATTCGAAAACATCATCGGACCGAAGTTGCCGGGAATCGACATCGCCAGTGGACGCATCACACGTACCAGACTGACTCCCGTGGGCTGCTCGGACTTGATGTCGATCGCACAGGTCGCGATGTCCATCGATGTATTCGCAATCTTCGAGCCCTGAGAGAATAGATCAGCACCTCGCATAAACGGATCAAACGTCGGTCGCAGCCGCGCAGGGCGAAAGCCCGGAGGGACCATCAACGACCAAGGGGTCAGCGGCGATCCGCATCCTCCGGTATCACACGAGGATGGCCCGGAGCTTGAATCCTCGCAGCCTCCGGTCGGGCAGTCCCACATGGGAGTATCGTCACTGGGCTCGTAGTTGTAGCACGGGCAACTGGTCGTGATGCTGGCCATCTGTGCAGCCAACGTGTTGGTGTTGATAACGTGGTTCCCCATGCCAATGTTGTTCGTACCATCAACACTCGGAAACGTCTGGCCAAGGGCACTTGTCATTGACAATATTAGCCACAATGCAGCCGCAGAAATCGACGGCTTAATCCATCTTGGTGCTTGAGGACCAAGGAGAGCAACAGACATTGATGCCAAGGGGCTGATCAAGGTCGGGGCGTGAGTCATCATCATGAAACCTGACAGGACTAGCTAAAGAGCGGGGTGTGGGTGTGCCATGAAACTGGCGACTCTTTTCGTCACTAACGTAATGCATCCCCGAGGGCAATTGCAACTATGGGTAGCCAAGGTTTTTGTGAAAAACCACAAGGATTCCCGATTTGATGACGTTTTCATGAATCTGGTGGCAGTTTGGTACAAAAACCAAGGACTTTACCAGCCTGGGTCGCCGAAATGATCCTCTGCATACCCCTCTTTTGTGCGTCGGTAAAAGCGGGAAACGTCGAGCGAAGTCTCAGCATGTCTATGGATAATCGTTAGTGAGCAGCAGTGACAGCTATCGGTAAAAATCTCACCTGCGAATGTGGATTCCGCATCCGATAGCCCATAGCCACGGCAATACTGGGCAATATTAAAAGGTGGTTGGTACTTGCGCATTGCATGGATGCATTCCGGAGCCTCTCGTCTGAAATGTATCCTCCACAATGCATTGAGGATTTTGGGAGACGCACTTCGGTAATTGACAAGATTGTTGGTAAAAAGAGTAATATGCTTTGTTGCATCGATTAAATCACCGGCAGTTTCGAATGACTGATTCGAATCTACCGGTGATTGAAAAAAGTCCCCCCACCGTTCAAGGTTTTTAGAAACTAGCTTTTGTCGCATACTCAGATTACCTGCAATTAGAGTGCGTATTTCTGATCGCCATGTTTCGTAAGGCTTGGACGCATGCAAGCGATTCAAGGGGAGCTTTGCATTTTCATCCTCAAGGATAGCTAGATATCGCTGGCCTGAAAGAGCCAAATTAATCTGTGAAACCGCTAATCGGCTTTTGGTGGCAAGAATAAGCCCGTTGTTGGCTGGGTTGGTTTGTGATTTTACAACTGGCGAAGCTTCGAGGATTGCATCACTATTGATGAGCAAGCTTCTTCGGAGCGAAATCTTTGCCCAGCGGACTTGCATTTCTTTTTCTGCTCGAGCTGCTTGTACCATCGATCGCGTGACCATGGAATGAGACCGCACGAGGATTGCGCTGCACAACGCAAGGAAAAGGAGTACAAAAACAAGAATTACTCCACGCCTAGCTCTCCGAGGGCGACGCACCTTGCGATTGGATTGCCGTGAGAAATTCCGCACTAAAGCCATGACTATTATCCTACAGTGATGATCGGAGCGTGACTCTTTGTACTTCTTCGTGACTCGTCAATCCGGCTAATACTTTCTCTTCGCCTGAGTCTGCCAAGAGCTTCATACCCTGGGATACCGCATGCTCTCTTATCGCAGAGGCGTGGCTTGACCTTGTGATCAATCCTCTAATGGGCTCATCGACCAGAAGTAATTCATATATTCCGATCCGACCACTATAGCCGAGGTTTCTACAACTCTGGCATCCTTTGGATCGCCAAACAAGTGAAGGTGCCTGCAAGTCTAGCGGTTGCTTGCACTTCTCGCACAACTGACGAACCAGTCTTTGAGCCAGAACTGAAACCAGACTACTGGCGACCAAGTATGGTTCAATTCCCAGATCAAGTAGTCTGGTGATTGCACTTGCAGCATCATTGGTGTGGAGTGTGGAAAACACCAAGTGACCTGTCAGTGATGCTTGAACCGCCATCGCTGCGGTTTCAGTATCTCGGATCTCCCCTACCATAATAATGTCGGGGTCTTGGCGGAGAACGCTTCGAAGCCCACTTGCAAAGGTCATCCCTTTTTTAAGATTGATCTGGGTTTGCGATATGCCTTCGAGCTGATATTCGATGGGATCCTCTAGCGTTACTGCATTGCGTTGCGTGGTATCAAGTTCTTTGAGTGCTGCATAAAGAGTGGTGCTTTTACCACTTCCGGTCGGCCCTGTTACCAGAATTAAGCCATGCTCTACGGTAATCGCAGTACGGAATTTCGATAGCGTTTCGCTGTCCATGCCAAGCTCTGGTAGCTGGTACAATCTTGCGCTCTTATCCAATAATCGGATCACGATCCTCTCACCAAAACTTGATGGCATCGATGCAATTCGTAAATCAATCGACTTTGAACCAAGATAAACCGTGGCGCGTCCATCTTGAGGCAGTCGCTTCTCGGCGATATCCATTCGTCCAGCTACTTTAATTCGAGCTAAAACCTCATCCTGGATGTCTTTAGGGATTTTTTCCAAATCTACCAAAATGCCATCCATTCGTATGCGTACAAGAAGAGCGTCCTCCTGTGGTTGAAAGTGAATGTCGGAGCTTTTTTGCTGAATAGCCTCGAAAAGAATTCGATTCACCAAATCGATAACCGGAGCTGAAGCTTGAGCTTGAAGCAAGTCCGACTCGGAATCCACCGCTTGCAACTGAGCTTGGATGATGTCATGGCTAGCCGGGTCGTCATTTCGCTCGACCAGTTTTCCCATGCGGGATGACTCGTATTGAGAATTGATGATCTGCTCAAGCTCAAGGTCGCCAACCAACACTTTTTCAATTGGTTTGCCAAGAAAACGACGAATACCATCAAGGACGAAGGGTTTGGCGTTTTGACTGTGCACCAAAACCTCAACAGTTTTGACCGTGTCATCTAATCTCGATACGGATTGCAAGCAAAAACGCTCACGCCGACAAAGGTCGATTGAGACTCGATCAAAAAACCGGTGGGATAACGAACCTGAATCCACGTCTGCTTGGTCACTCATGAGCGATTTCCCTAAGACTGTTTATTTATCGGACGATTACCCATTGGGCCAAGGTCACATCCGAACTCGGTTTTCTTATTCGATAGAGGATCGACGATGGAGCGGGACTCCATGTTCCTGGGATCGGATTTGTGTTACCATTGGAATCGCCCCGTAGAAATTCCACTGAATCAATAGTCCAAGTGATGGTTTGACTTTGAAGCAGATCAGAATTCCACAAAGTGGAAAGTGCCTGCCCTAATCTAATTTCAGCATTGCTTCCATAGGAGCGTCGAACAAGGGTACCTAAACCTGATCCCAAGGTCGCCACTTCGTAGGTCACGATGGAGTTAGGTGGAATCGCAATCGCCATTCCTGCATCGAGTTTTGCGATCCATCGAGCTTGCGATAGATCGGTCCAGAGGATTCTGTGATAATTTCCTTGCCAATGATTCGGCATGTGTTGAAAGCGTTTCCTTTGCTGCTCTCTCAGCGACGAAAGAACGCCGGTGATTGCTCCAATCATGATGACGCACAATGATAGTGCCAAAAGCAACTCAACGAGTGTGATGCCTTTTCGTTTGGGTGTCACCATTCGCTCCTCCCGAGGACATCTTTGTGGACCATGACTTCAGCCATGCTCACACTTTTTTCCGGGTGATCATGACGATGCAATTGGACACGAACCACCGCGAACGGATCGTTTATCTCAGCCGCTTTGACAAGTTCAAATGAACAGTTCCACTGACTCTCAATGTGAATAGTTCTTTGCTTTCCCGTTGTCGGAAAACCTTTGGCAAAGCAATCCTGTAACACATTCTCTAGAATTCCAACGGCCTGTAGTTTTTCGTCCGCTCGTTTTCTCCGCAACTCCAGAGTGGATGCAGCGACGATCAATGCTACAAGTAACGAACCCAATAAAGCCAGTCCAACAACAACCTCGATGAGCGTTGTTCCATTACATCTCCTTTGATTCACCGGTACCTCCTGCAATCTCAAGCAATTTTACGGTCTCTTTTTCCCGGATCTGAACCCTGTAGTCTTTTGTCCCTCGACCAGCTTGAAATACGATTTCCCCCAGATGACTGGCTCTGAAATCGGAGGTATTGCCCTGTGTTTCGGAGATTTTCACCTCGATTCTGGGATCGAAGTACCAACTTGCAAAGATCTCGCCCGTGCTTCGAACAGCCGTTGCACTCCATCGACCACCAGAGTGATTGATCACCAGTTTTGCAGATTGATATTCGGTAGAACTTCTGAGGAATTGGTCGATAACCAACCATCGTTCGATGGCATTGAATACTCTGGATTTGCGTAACGGACCATCGAATTGAACGGAAACCATTGAGGCAATCACTCCAAGAATCGCGACGACCAAGAGCACCTCAAGCAATGTGAACCCCGAGCGAG
Source organism: Planctomycetota bacterium (assembly GCA_046051705.1). GTDB lineage: Bacteria > Planctomycetota > Planctomycetia > Pirellulales > Pirellulaceae > JBKCUI01. The sequence continues at coordinate 8,572 of JBJONT010000425.1, forward strand.
GTCCAGAAGGTCCAGGCATCATCAATTCTTCCTTCGTGTCTTGGCAAGCTCTACGCTGGTTATGTCGCGGTCCGCCCCAGTTCCCCCCTCTCTACGATCGGCTCCCAAAGAGACGATTTCGAATGGAGTGGAGTCTCCTGGAGATCGATACTCGTAACTATTTCCCCAGGGATCGCTCGGAAGAAAATCGAGCAGTCCTTCCGGAAACTCGTCAGATTTGGATACCAGTACCTCAATGCCCTCGTCATTCGTTGGGTAGCGATCGAACGTCGCATAGAATGCCTCGACTGCCTGACTCATTCGCGATATTTCGATTTTCGCAATACTCTGTTTACTGCGAATCAGATAGCTTCGGATACTAACCGAGACGGCGCTTGCCAGTAGAGCAAGGATCACAAGTGAGACCATGAGTTCCACAAGCGTGAATCCTTGCTTCAGTGGATTCACTGGAGAAGAAACAAATCGTTTTTTCGATGCGGTTCTATTGCTCTGACAATACATTTCCCGTCTCCAGTATTGGTAGTAGTGTGGCTAAAAGGATGAACCCAACAATTAAAGATAGACCGATAATAAGAACTGGTTCCAAGATCGAAGCCAGGCGATCAGCCATGAGATTGACCTGCGAGTCGTAATCATTAGCTATTTCCAAAAGTAACGTATCGAGCTCCCCCGAATTCTGGCCGAGTGTAAAAACTTGCACCAATCCAACGGGTAACAGATTTGACATGGAGATCGCTCTTCCAATATCAGCTCCAGTTTTGATTCGACTCCTAGCTGTGCTAACAGCTTCTTTTATCGGAATATTAGTTATGGAATTCTCTGCGATTGCTAAAGCAGGGATAAGCTCAACGCCAGAAGACAACAGTGTACCAGTAATCATGCAAAGGCGCGAACTATTTTGCTTCATGATCAATGGCCCGAGCAATGGCGTTCTCAGTAGAAGCCCATGCAGTATCCGCTTTCCTTTTTGTGTATTCAATGCAATACCCAGGAATACTCCGCAAGCTCCAATAGCTAAGGCACCATGCAAGTAATGTCGCAATAAAAAATCTGAGACTGATTTCAGGATTCTAGTCGGCCAAGGTAGTTCTTGTCCGAATTCTTGCAGGCTCTCGAGCAAGGTCGGCACGACGACCGTCATTAAAAAAAGTGTGACGCCAATGCTAAGGACAAGCACCATCGACGGGTAAAGCAAAGCAGATCCGATACGGTTCCCGAGCCGTTTCTTGCGTTCCTGAAACTCTGCGGCCTGCTGAAGAATCGCTGGCAAGGTTCCCGCCGTTTCTCCCACATGCACCATTTCTATCAATACGCTGCTGAATAATCCCGAGCATTCCCGCATGGAATCAGCCAAAGTGCTCCCCGATTGAACACTGCGACGAACTCTCAAAAGCCAAGGCTTCATTCTCGAGCTACTCTGTGCGATTGCTAAATCCAGCGCCTCTACGACAGGGCAACCCACCCGAAGCAAGGTGCACAACTCTCGAACAAACCAAGAGACATCGCTCGATAGCCAATAGCCATTCCAACGATTCGCAAGGACCTGTAAGTACCACGCTGCCGAATGGATAGATTTCGATGATTCGTCGAGGCAGCGGATAGACACAA
>JBJONT010000426.1:0-12799 GCA_046051705.1 Planctomycetota bacterium
TGGAAACAAACCTTGGAGCTTATCCGTCTTCATCCTATCGCTTCGTCAGTAACGCTCACGGGGTTGCTAACGGTACTCATCTCTGGACTAGTGTTTATATATGTCCTTGATGGCGAACGACGCAAGCAGGAGTATCTCAAAAACGAGGCTAATAATGCTGCGGACAACGCAAGAATAGCTGCGGACAACGCGAAAGAAGCTAATCAATTATTCCTTGATTCGATTACTATCGTGGACAGTGGTATCAACGATACGGTCATTTCAGGCCAGAAGGTCCCCCCTGAAGCACTTCTGCAAAATCTTGTTAAGCAATCTTCATTGCTTGAGAAGGCCTTTGCGAAAGATCCCGAGAACAAAAAACTAGGGCTCCATTTGCAAGTCATAAATCACTATGCTTCCTTGCTCTACAAAATTCTCTCCGATCAAAGCTCTGAACCGGAATCGATGTGCCTTCAATTGGAAGCCATCGCGCGGCGAGCTCGTTCTCTGGAAATCATCGGGCAGCTTCTTGCTGATGGCCCAAATGATGACCCGAGATTTTACCAAAGGAGACTGAGAGATCGAATCGTTGGCGAGCATTGGATGGGATTGATACACCACTTTGACGAGAAGGATCAGAAAGAAAGTAAGAAGCTTTGGCTAAGTCGCAGCGTCGAGCACTTGCAGAAGTACTTACCCAATCATCCAGATGACAAAGCGATGATATCTATCCTCAATGCAAATCGCATAGAGTTGGGCTACATTCTCCTCGAAGAGGATCCAAGCGAAGCGTTGAAGGATTTCGAAGACGCCTATCACTACTACGATGGATTTCGCGTCGACGGGCAACTCGCGATGGAACCCACCTCGCATGCACTCAATGCCCTATCGGGGATCGCACGAGTCAGCATCCGTAGTAGCGAGCCATCGGAGAAGGCCGAGGCAGCGATTGAGCGTTGCGTGAGATTCTGCGACGAAAATTTGTTAGGAAAGGCTACCGAGGACTGGAAGTATCGCGACTTGTGGACAGGCTGGCTCAATGAATTGAACGAAGCGCTTTATCGATCGCAGCGTTGGGATTTACTGGAGAAGTACGCGCGACGCTGGCGGGAGTACAGCGAATCGATGCGCGATTGGCCGGGAGCAGAAAAGGGAGCAGGATTTCGCCATAGTCGCGAGTCGAACATCGCCGCAGCGGCGGTCTATCAACTAGCTGCATTGAAACACTTGGAACGAGCAGAAGAACACCAACGCGCATTAGAGATATTTTCACAAGCCTGGTCGCAATGCACCGCCGACCCATCCTTCGATCCAAAATCCTTCTGGGGGATGTTTGAAAACAGAATCAAAATGTCCCCCGCCGATCTCCCAGTAAACCAATAGGCCAACACCAATGCAAGCGGAATGGCGCGAGACATCCGGTGGTTCAATGCAAGCGGAATGACGCGAGCCATCCGGTGAGCCGCGCGAATCCCAACACCGGGCCGCTTGCGCGTCACCGCTTAAATTGCAACCCGTGCGGCGCGAGCCATCCGGTGGGTCATCGCAAGCGGAATGGCGCGAGACATCCGGTGAGCCGCGCGAACCCCAACACCGGGCCGCTTGCGCGGCTCCGCTTTCATTGTAACCGGTGCGGTGCGAGCCATCCGGTGGTTCAATGCAAGCGGAATGGCGCGAGACATCCGGTGAGCCGCGCGAATCCCAACACCGGGCCGCTTGCGCGGCTCCGCTTTCATTAGTCGGTGTGCACCTTAATTCGGAGCCGCTGGATTAGGAACGCCAGAGTTGGGAACCGACGGGTTAGGTGCCAAAGGATTGAAACCCGAAAAGTCTGGAAGTGGTAAGTTGGGAAGGGGGAGATTTGGAAGCCCTCCACCCGGTACCCCGGGGTTGGCTACTCCTGGCGTACCTGAAGGAACTACCCCCGGCGCTGTCCCGCCTCCTGCATTTGGTGTCCCTGCATTCGGTGCAAACGGATTCGCACCAAAACCGGGTATCGATAAGTTCGGTAACGGTAACTGCTGAACTCCTTGCTGCAACGGCGCAAGCTGATTCGATAGCGGACCGAGCAACTTGTTCAATCCCTTGTCGATCTGCTTCTGCGCTGCTCCTGCCAATGCACTCGTGGCCAACTGCTGCGCTAGTTGCACCAATCCACTGCTGTCCAATTGCGGCCTTTGCACCGTCCCTCGTACTGGTATCTGAATCATCTGACCTGCTAACGGCTGCAACGCAGGTGTCTTGTCCACCCACTCCTTGAGGATCGGGATCCCCGCTACCAGTTCAAGACTACCATCGAGGCCCACCGAACCGGAAGTCGTCACGACCACGTCTCCCGCCGCAATACGCATGTCTTTATGGGTCACCCGACCTCGCTCGACCACAAACGGAATGCTCTGCTCAGGCAACGTTAGCCAACTCGTCGGCTGCCCCCCCCCATCGCTTGCACCCGCCCCACGCCGTAGATTCCTTATCTGCATCACCAACCCTAAAATCTGATCAGCTAACGGCCCAGGTCCCACATTCGCACCTTGGACCATCACTTTACCAGCAACCGTCTGACGTACCGATTCCGTCGGATAGATCTCCGCTCGATCAATATCCAAACTTAAATTCCCTTGGACACTCGTCACATCGGCTAACAAAGGTGCTACGAACTTTAACCACCCCTGGCACATCTGCCGAGTAATCGCGACGTTCTCGATGACCCGCTGCTGCGATTGACGAATCACCATCGGCTCAGCTGCCAAGTCACCATCCAAGTTCCATCGCAACATCCCTTGGGATACCGGAAACTCCGCTTGCGATACGAACTTGCCGTTCTCAACCACCAACGGTATGTCAGCTCCCCCAATATCGATTCCGACTAAGTTCGCACTATCCCAACCAATGCTCGACCGCGCTGCTAACGCTTCGGTCCACTTGTGGCCAGGAGTGCTCGTCCAAGTCACTTCCAACGGCTGGGTTCTCTGCCCACTCGCCGCTAATGTCCCTCCCGTATAAGGCCGCAAACGCTGCGCTACACTGGCGGCATCATACGTCAAATTACCCTGACTTCGTACCGTCGTGCTCTGCCCTTCGGTACTCATCGCGGCCATACCACCATAAGCTAACCACTCGGTCTGCGCAAGAACTTGGGTCAATTGCAAATCGCCATCTCGGAAACGATATGTACCATCGACCGTCACCACCGCTTGCGGCTCCTCCCACAACAAAGTCTCTGCTGGATTGTTTCCACCACCAGTGCTTACCAACTGATTGGGATTGCGCTGCAATACCGGCTGCACCGCGCGCAAGTCCTTGGCCTGAGTAACCGCATGCCATTGAACTTGGGCCGGATCAAGCGTCCAGTCCATTTGACCGGTTACGTCTCCCGTTATACGAACCGGCGGATTGGCGTTGGCTGCCGCTAGACCCGCATTACTGTTGGGCTGTGCGTTACCCGGTTGCAAACCATTGCCCCCATTCGGAACCAATAAACCCACTCCAGAATTGCTCGACGAAGGTCGATTCGCTCCCGACGAACCCGCCGGTGCTCGAACCGATGTCATCATCCGCGCTGGATCGATCCTAAAGGCCGCTTGGCCCCGTCTACCAACCCCTCCCTCGCCAGCCTGATCTTGCGCTTGCACTGCAAATGAATCGGCCCTGACCAACAACTGATCGACTTGAAGTTTCGCAAGATCGGATGAATCAAATCGACCTTGAAACTTACCTACCATCTTCGATTCTTGAAACACCGTCTCGCCACTAGCAACCTGAAACGGCTCGCTAACCCAGTCGGCTTGAGTCAACTCCACATGCTTCGTATCGATCGCCCCTTGGACATCCAAAGCAATCTTACCTCCAACACTGATACCGGGATCGATCCCAGCAAACAATTGACCTCTGCGTTGCCAACGCTGCAACTCACCTGTTAACTTCAACATCATCGGTGCAGGGGCCCGGCCTGGATTCGCAGCGCTCGCACCAAAAGCAATGGGCTCCAAGACTTGGAAAACTAAAGACTCTTCCTCGCTCTTCATACTCGCTTGCAACCGATCGAGCTGAAGCAACGTCGTACCGTCGAGCTGTGCTACCGTGCTTAATTCACCGTCCCAAGCCGGCTCTTCAAGTCGACCATTCTTGTGCACGATGCGCAGCGGAGTCGTTCGCAGCGATCCGCTTGCGGCAAGCCGGTTCCCATCGTTGAGCTTCCAAGCAACTGCGGCTTGCGCAGAACCCGTCAAGCTCTCCATCGGCAAGACGAACCACTCCGAGAGCCTTTGCTCCATCTTGTCGAGATCGACTTGAGCCGTCATACGTCCGTCTTGCAAATCTCCTGATCCATCGATCTGACAAAACTCGGAATTGCACAACAGCCGCAAACTGGGCATCCCTTGCGAATTGCCGGACACATCCAACTCCGCCGAAAAAGCTTGATCCCAAGCGATCCGACGCCCTTGCATGTCAGCTTGCAATCCACCGAGTTGAATTTTGTAATTGCTCGACGGTAGGTTCGGTACGCCTGTACCGCTGATACCGCCAGCAGCAGGCTGCGAAGCGACCGCAATAGGCACACTGGCTCCATTGGGTAACAACGGAGCGTTCGGCCGCGTTTGATTCAGATTGACCGTCGCTCTACCCGACAATAACTGCACTTGATCCTGCGTCTTGAGCAAGTCCGGTGCGACAGCCGCTAGCCTTGGCAAATCGACTTCGCCCTGCACATCGAATTCCGAATCCGCTAACCAAGGATGGGTCAAACTAGGCATCTTTGCATCGGCGGAGGAAGGGATCGCGATATCAGCTTTCGATACCACCGTCCCGAAATCGCATTCAAGCTTCGCACCTGTCGTACTGATGCGGTTCTGATAAAGACTCACATCACCGCTGAGGCGAATCTGTTCGATCCCCGCCCCTCGTTGTCCTAACAAACTCGGCGATGTAACTCTCAAACGATCCAATTGCGCTGTCTTTACAAACGCAGTCATCGCATTGCGACCCGTATACTCAACATCGGCAACCACCGTCGCTTGTCCCTCAACTTGCTCGATCGGCAAGTCCGGCAACCGCCGCTTGACCAACCCCATCCATCGCAACGGTAAACCCTGGGTTAGAACCGTCATTCGCACAGATGGCATTTGTGTCGATGGCGCAGTCGTCAATCCAGCAGCGATTGGCTCGGTACGAACCGTAAATTGACCACTCTCGGCCGCTTGACCAGGTAGCACCGATAGCTGCGTAAGGACCCCCACGAGTGTCATCGGCGGGATCGGCTGCTCGGCGGTAGGCATCGGTATGTCGGCTTCACTAACCCGCAGCTCCCACGCAGAAGCGTCGACGCTATCGCGAGCTTGCAATACCCCATCGGCGATTCGGATCCTCCCTGTGAATCCCGGGCTACTCCCATTTGAGGCAGCTTCCGGGGGCTGAGCACTACCCTGAAGTAACGGTTTAATGGCTTCTTCAATATTGGTCGTTCCAGGCTGGACATCGACCACCAACGTTGCATCGCGGACGGTGATCGTCCCCAAATGACGCATGTTGGTCATCATCGTGAATAAATTCAACTCGGTTTCCACCGCCCCTACTTTGACCAATTCCGCACCTTGGTCATCGATCAATCGCAGTCCATTGAGCCCAAAACTTTGGAACCAACCTCCGCGTAAACCCGCGATATCGATCCGAATAGGGGCCAAGCCGCTGCGGCGGTTGATCTGCTCGACCAGCCAACCTCGCTGTTGCAATAATACCGTTGGGGCGACCGCCACCACCGCCGCCAATACCCCGGCCGTGATGCCCGCAATGCGAAAAGCCTTGCTTCGCCCCTTGCGAGGCTTTGCCATCCCTGTATCGATCGTTCGAACCCTTCTCATGGCAATCTATCTTCCTTGTGGTCCAAATCGTTGACTTCCCAGTCGTTGACTCCATAGCCGTTGACTTCATCGTCGCTCTTGCGAGTCGCTCTTCGAATGGAATCCTGGTCGGGAGCATAGCGATTGGGGCTCCCCAAGGTCGATAGCAGTGCCGATTCGATTCTTCAGACTAAGGTTTCGATCGATCCGAGGGGGTTTCGATCGATCCGAGGGGGTTTCGATCGATCCGAGAGGGTTTTGTGCGATCCGAGAGGGTTTTGTTCGAAGCGCGGACGTTTTGTTAGATCGGTATTTGTTTGTCTCAGAGAAACTGCTATCGTAAAAGAAGATTCAACCCAAACTCTAACGCACAGCAGATCCGACCAGGAGTACTCAGCATGGATGCTCTCCTCGCGATACAATCCGTACGACAATTCGCACGAATTCTCGAACGCCCCTTAACTCTCGCCGGCTCCTCGGCATTGGTGCTTCTTTGCATCGCCAATGCCCCGAATTGCTTCGGGCAAACGTCCACCAGGAAAACAGCAATAAACGCTGCACCCGCCGAGCCGGACAAGCTCCCGCAGGTCCTCCGGCCAAAAGCTTTTGCCAAGCTCACTAGCTCACCGACAGGCACCACAGATTCCGGTGCTTCAGTAACCAGCGCTGCGGTCAAAGGAAGCTCGACTGCGAACCAAAACGCTGTCGTTCTAGCGCAATGGGTCAGCGACTTCTTTCAGCAACCCAAAGGATCTGGAAGCCAACAAGGTTTTGTACAGCAAGCGATCCAAGGTGTCGCAGAAGAACTGACCCTGCATCCCGTCACCCAAGCTTCAGACACGCAATCGTGTGAAGCGTCCAAGTCACTGAATCAAAACCCAAGATCCGCTTCACCTACACGCAAGCCAACCACACTTAATAAGTGCGATGCAGCTCAAACCGATCCCAATTCGGAATCGGTCGCAGAACCGTTGGTCGAACAGCCCATCCTCGCGGCGCCCGTCGCACCTCCGGTGCCACCAAGCTTCCCTTTTGCTATGCACTCCTCCACAACGGACACATTTGCACTTGGAATCGCCGACGAACTGAATCTTGATCACCTCGGCGGGCTCGAACAAGCCACCGTTGCGGTCCCATTGCGAAGCTTGATCGGTACGATGATCTCCCACACGGAAAACCGGGTTCGCTTGGAGATGACCGAACAATGGATGGCGGAGCGAGCAAGCATCGCTCAGAATTACCACTTGCTCCTCGAACAAAACCAAATGCTCCAACATCAGCTTGCAGTGCTTGATGCCCGTCAACGGGTCCAAGACGATCTGACTGCAGCATTGGTCGAACGAACCGAACTCGCCGTTCAAATGCTTCATCAAAACGCTACGTACTCGGCGTACTCTACTCCCAACGAAGCGAACTCAGCCGAAGTCGGTAGCGGTAAGCTTGGCAACTCAGACGACTCCCAACAATCGCAGTGCGCTTCGCTGACGGCTGCCCGAGACGAATGGGATACGATCCAGGAAGACCTCTCGAATATCCGACGTCAAATCGCAATCCTGAAACGACCGAACCCAATCCCCTTTGCACCCAGCGCCGTAGGCATACCGTACGCAGTAACCCCGAACGCTGTAACCGTACCGAACGCAGCAGAAGTACCGGGAACTTCGAACCCTCTGACCGACTCCGGATCCATAAACGGTACCGATTCAAGCGTGAATCTAGACTTGTCATCAACTACCGCACTGATGCCAAAGGGAAATTCGAATCCAGCCGCTGCTTCGTCACGACGACGACCAAGCCCCTACGTGTGGCCAGTACCTTACACCCCGCTCTCGTCGGGCAACACGGGTACTTGGACCGTCCCTTCACAAGCGACCGGCAAGACGGGTTCACTTCATAAGTAATCGGATTCACACGAATTCTAACGAGAGTCGCTGTCGTTGCTGTTTTCGCTGTCGCTGACGCTGTTGTTGTTGTTTTCGCTGTCGCTATCGTTCTCGTTGTCGTTCACAAGCGACTTGCGACTCCCATACATTCAAGTTCGCTTCACTGAAAAACACGTGTACAGCGATCTAAAGATCCTTGGTCGCAGGAACAAGCGCCATGTCAGAAGACAACTCGATGGCCCCAACAGCGGAATCAGCAACCAATCCAACCACCGAAGATAGGTGCGTCGGTATCATCGGGCTGGGCTTGATGGGAAACGCAATTGCCGAGAGATTCCAGCAAGCTGGATATTCTCTGGTGGTATGGAATAGGACCCGAGAAAAAGCGGAGCCTTGGCTCAAATCTGGAGCAGTTTGGAGCGATAGGCCGATCGCTGCCTGCCAAAAAATAATCATCAGCCTTTATTCCAGCGATGTTGTCGAGCAAGTCCTCGACAGTTGGAAGTCCGACCTGACCCCAGGCAAGATCTTGATCGACACTACCACAGGCGATCCGGAAGCTTCATTGCGGCTCTCTAGAAATTGTGAAACGTATGGTGTTACTTACATCGAAGCTCCCATATCGGGATCGAGCGAGCAGACACGTTTAGGGTTAGCGACCGTCATTGCCGCAGGCCCACGCGCCGGCTTCGATGCTTGCGAAGCCCTCTGGAAGATCCTCGGGAAAAACGTTTTTTACGTAGGCGGATCTGGTAACGGGGCGAAGATGAAACTCGTAAGCAATCTTGTACTCGGATTGCATCGCGCTGCATTGGCCGAAGGCTTACTATTTGGCGAAGCACTCGGAATTGAGCCTCAAGCCGCGTTGAGCGTTTTGCAAGGCTCGGCGGCTTATTCGAAACAAATGGATGCCAAAGGTCCTAAAATGGTGCGGGGAGATTATCAGGTCCAAGCCCGATTGTCACAGCACTTGAAAGATGTACGCTTGATGCTCCAAAGCGCGGAGCGTCTAGGAGTAGAGTTACCACTTAGCCAGACCCACCGCAAGTTGCTTGCACGCGCCGAAGAACAAGGGCTCGGCGAACTTGACAACAGCGCAATTTACGAATCGATGCGGCGCACTAACCAACCAAACTCATCATCCGACCATAGTTGACCACTTGTAATGAAGAGTAACAAACAACCGAGCAAGCGTACTTTGTTCGCAAAGGGATGATCATGCGGCAGATTCCCGACCAAGCGTTAACGACTCGTGCTCGATGGGTTGTATTGATCTCCGCTTTCCTAGGACTCGTCTTCGACGGCATCGAGCTTGGACTCATGCCCATTGCCTCCCTCTCCGTCTCTCAGAGTCTGCTTGCAGAAACCTACACGAAGCAACTTGGAGGTGAATGGTTCGCTTGGTTCACCGCAGCGCTGATGTTAGGGGCAGCCATCGGCGGTATTGTGTTAGGTAATCTTGGGGATCGCATCGGCAGAACCCGCGCAATGGGTATCAGTATCCTGTTCTATTCGCTCTTCGCCATGCTTGGAGCGTGGGTACAGACTCAAGAGCAAATGCTCGCCTTGCGGTTTCTCGTAGGACTTGGGGTAGGAGGACTTTGGCCTAACGCAATGGCACTCGTCTCCGAATGCTGGCCTACGGCATCGCGCGCATGGGTCGCTGGTTTATTGAGCGCCGGGCTAAACGCAGGCATCCTTTTGCTCTCACAAATCACCCGTCTGTACCCCGTTGAACCGAACGCTTGGCGGTGGCTCTTTGGACTCGCAGGCTTGCCAACTCTCTTAGGAATATTCGCTCTTCTTGCCGTCCCCGAATCCCCATTGTGGTTAGCGCATCGCAGCCGCAGGGATCAAGATCGTGCGATGGCGCAAAGCGATTCAAGCAAACGATTCGCGTTGAGCGCCCTGTTTGAAACCTCCATGTGGAAATCGACTTGTTTAGCGATGCTCCTGGCCGCCATCCCGCTTGTCGCAGCTTGGTCGGCAAGCAAATGGATGATACCTTGGGCGGATTCGATCGCGAGTTCGACAGATGCAGGGTACAAGTCAGCGACCCAAGGTTGGTGGGCATTTGGCGCGACACTCGGTAGCTTCTTCGGTGCTCAAGCTGCTGTAAGACTCGGTGCTCGATGGAGCTACTTCTCGATCAGCGTTGGGGCGATCTGCACAACATTATGGATGTTTCTTGGAACCGAACCTTTGCAAGCATCGTTTCTACCGACCGTCTTTCTCCAAGGCTTGGTTACGACCTTGTTTTTCGGATGGCTGGCCGTCTACCTACCAAGCTTTTTTCCGGTTGAATTGCGAGCTTCCGGCAGTGGACTTGCATACAACGTCGGCCGATTTGCAACCGCATTGGGTGTCTTCCTCGCAGGAAGTTTGCTAGCGTCATTCGGAAACAGTTATCCGCGCATCGGGGCCGCTTGTGGTGTGTTATACGGCGTGGGAATCTTTGCTTCCTTCGCGATCGGAACGGGGGTCCTGACAAGCCTTGCACGGGAATCGCAGGATAGCAAAAGCTGACCTACCTTTCGGACCTTGGGTTCGCTAAATTCACCTTCATGGTAATTCCTTTTCTTCGAAAAATCCGGGCGTTATTCCCGCTCAAGCTGGGTCAGCCCCCAATCAAACCGGGTCAGCCCCAAAACAAACCGGGCAGCACAACGACGGTGCCCGCTGCTGAACATCAGTCTTACCGCGTCCAAGACAGGGTAGCTTATTGGTGTTTTCGTTTGATCGTCGCTTTTGTCCAATCGCTGCCCCTTGAGCGTTCGCAGCGGATCGCGAGTTTGATTGCAAGTTTTCTAACACATGTCGCACCGATACGTGGCAAGCTCGTGCGAGAAAATCTGCAGCGAGCATTTCCCGCTTGGCAACCCGAGCAATCGGTCGCAACGCAGCAACAGATGTGGGAGCACTTGGTCCTGATGTTATGCGAAGTAGCGGTAGCACCTCGCAAGATTCATCGCGAAAACTGGTATGACCATTATCACATTTCGGTCGAAGATCGGCGCACGATGATGCAAATCGCGTTGGACCGTCGACCGAAAGTCCTCGTATCAGGTCACTTCGGCAACTTCGAATTGGCCGGATATGTCACCGGGTTATTTGGCATTGGCACCACCACCATCGCTCGTCCGCTCGACAATGGTTTCGTGCACGATTACATCAACCGCTTTCGCTCGCTCGGTGGACAATACTTGTTGCCGAAATCGGGAAGTGCAGCAGACGTCGAGTTGATCTTGCAAAAGGGTGGAGCGTTATCTTTGCTTGCCGACCAATACGGAGGCCCGAAAGGTTGCTGGGTCGAATTCTTAGGTCATCCAGCATCTTGCCATAAAGCCCTTGCGCTCTTCACTCTTTCGAGTGGCGCTCCGATGATGGTTTGTTCGAATGTTCGCAAGAGCGAACCCTTAGTATTCGAGACGAAGGTACTCGGGGTTGCCGACCCTCAATCCGAAGAGTGTCCGGACTCCGTCGCGGACTTGACCCGATGGTATAACGCTTGCCTCGAGTCCGAAATCCGAGAATTCCCGGGCCAGTACTGGTGGGTACATCACCGATGGAAAGGTGTTCCGCCGACGAAGAAACGGACGGCTGAGTCGAGTCTTAGCGAGTCAACTTTACCGGCCAATTCCTGCGCGGGATCTTGCTAAAACCACCGATTTGCTTAGCTTACCACTCCTGCAACTCGACCTTTCCGCAACTGGATGATCCATGCCAAGAACACACCGCGCCTTTGGGCTCAGCATTACATATCCCGACAACTGGCAAGTCACCGAGGAAATCGAAACGGTTGAACCGGACATCGATATAGACGAGCTGGACATCGATGAAGACGAGTCGGGTCAGGAGGACAATCAACGGGTCGTTGGTTATCAGATCCAGAGCCCCAACAGCGCGTTTGTCTCGGTCTACCCATTCGATCCGAGCACCTCTCCAAAAGATGCCATTGCGCAAGCCGCTGAGGCGATCGCTTCGGAGTATGAGAATGTCGAGCAAGACCCGTTTGAACCGCAGTTGGTCTACCATCCCGGGACGTTATCAGATCCGCAAGGCGAAGAGCTGCACTTCTACTATTTGGACTTGTTGGTCTACGCGAGACTGATCGCATTCCGGCTTCCAAGCCAAACGATCTTGATCCATATCCAAGCCGAAGATGGGGAGTTCCGAGGCTTGGAAAAGGTATTTGAAGCGATGCTGCTGACACTGTGTCAGTCGATTCAGAAATAACGAATCTCTGCGAATCTATCTTCAATCCATTGCGCGGACTTTGGAAACACAGAGCCACAGAGTTCACGGAGCCTGCGTCCCAAAACCCAATGCCCTCTTCTCTGTGTCTCCGTTCCTCTGTGTTAAAAAAAGAGTATCAGATCGCGCGCCATCCATTGCGCGGACTTTTGGAAACACAGAGACACAGAGTTCACGGAGCCTGCGTCCCAAAACCCAATGCCCTCTTCTCTGTGTCTCCGTGCCTCTGTGTTAAAAAAAGAGTATCAGACCGCGCGGCATCCATTGCGCGGACTTTGGAAACACAGAGTCACAGAGTTCACGGAGACTCCTTCCTAAAGCCCCAAAGTCCATCTCTGTGTCTCTGTGCCTCTGTGTTTCAAAAAAATCTTCTACCATTTCGAAGGAAATTCCCAGTAACCAGATAAAATGATCCCGCACACACCTAACGCGAAGGAGTACGTGATGGATCTGAACGACTTAAGTCATAGCGTTATAGGATCGGCGATCGAAGTGCATCGGCGATTGGGACCTGGTCTACTTGAATCCGTGTATCGAACTTGTTTAGCATACGAGTTAGAGAAGCGACGATTTCAAGTGATTCAAGAGCAGCCGATACCGGTGGTGTACGACGAAGTGCAGCTCGACTGTGGATTTCGTGCAGATTTGGTAGTCAACGGATTGATAGTGGTCGAGCTCAAAGCCAAGGCAGCGATACATCCAGCAGACGAAGCTCAAGTGTTATCGCATTTGCGATTAATGAACTTGCGACTGGGGTTGTTAATTAACTTTCACGAACCCAAACTCGTCGATGGAGTTCGAAGGGTAATCAACGGCTATTAGTGGTTGGGAATCATAGAATTATTG
>JBJONT010000427.1:0-9959 GCA_046051705.1 Planctomycetota bacterium
ATCTGTTCCTCCCGTGAGAATTACCTTAGCAACCGATGGGTCACTCAAGAGATACTTGCTGATCGAAGAGCCACTTGCGGGCAGGAACTGCAACGCTTCTCTGGGAACTCCGCCTCGCCAAAAACATTCGCATAGCAAATAAGCCGGCAAGACAGTATCGGATGCAGGCTTGAGAATAACCGTATTTCCCGCAGCCAACGCGGCTGCGATACCACCACAAGGTATCGCTATTGGAAAATTCCAAGGACTGATCACTACGACCGGTCCCGCAGGTCCAACCCGCGAACCGAATCGCTTCTGCAAATCCAAGGCACATCGTCCGTAAAACTCGACAAAGTCAATCGCTTCACTGACCTCGGGATCACTCTCGATAATCGTCTTGCCACCATCGAGAATCGCCGCACCGATCAATTCGCCCCGTGCTAACCTCAACTCTTGAGCGACCTGCCTGAGTATGCCATAGCGTGATTCGGGAGAAAGCTCACCCCATTGGGAGCGATCCGACTTTGACACCTCTAACGCCTTACCAATTTGAACGGCATCCGCCTGTCGGTACCTTACCGATACCACCCCAGGTCGCGATGGATCGAACGACTCCATCGCCGCCCCTTGCCCTTGAACCTCTTCCCCACCTAACGATAAAGGAACGCTTGTCGCATTGGCATCCGAACGTCCAATCCATCGTTGAACGATTTGCTGCGCCCACTGCGTATTTTGAATCAACGAGAAATCGGTATCTGGCTCGTTGACGAATCGTCGCCAATTCGATGGCCTTGCCGGTTGCACTGGAGAATCTTGACGATTCTGAGTTCTTCGCGGCTGACACGAAACCTCCGGAATCAACCGAACGGATTCAAGGAACCCATTTTCGAGTCTTTGCCAAGTCGAACTGCCGACTTGAATGCGAAATGCGTGCCGAAGGAAATTATCAGGCCCAGTGTTCTCATCGAGTCGCCTAACCAAATAACCGATCGCATTGATGAACTCTTCGCGATAACAAGCCGGTGCGTAAAGCAACACACGACCAGATAGTTCAAGCATCGCACGACGTTGATGATTTGCCATCCCTTCGAGCATTTCAAACTGAACGCTATCGAGCGCCCGGAGAGCCGATGCTAGAACCATTGCATACGACAAATCAAAAAGATTGTGCGAAGCGATCCCCAACTGAACCGCTCGCATGTTCTCCGGCTGCATTCCAAATCGAAGCATCCGTTTGTAATTCGCATCGGTCTCTAATTTCGATCGATAAGGAGCTTGCGGCCATCCCCTCAACGATGCTTCGACTCGCTCCATCTCCATATTCGCACCTTTGACAATGCGAATGGTAACCGGTGAACCTCCCCGCTGAACCCGCTGCCGAGCCCAACGAGTAATCTCCTCTTGAACCAATGCAGAATCAGGAACATACGCTTGCAATGCAATACCCGCCCGGACACCTTCGAGCCCGGGTCGATCAAGCGTCTTCATGAAGATATCCGCCGTAAGACTCAAATCGCGGTACTCCTCCATGTCCAAATAAACGAACTTCGATACCCGCTTACCATCAGGCCGGAGAAAACTTTCTTTTGCAGCAGCCCGATACAACAACTCAAGTCGGTCTGCGACGACCCGTGTGGTATGCTCACGAGCCAACGCCGAAATCTGCGAATACAACGTTGAAATCTTGATCGAAACGCATTCAATCTCCGGCAACTGCAAGGCCGCTAGGTAGCGATCAAGCCGACGGCGGCTCTCCGCTTCACCCAAAATAGCTTCACCGAGAAAGTTGACGTTCATCCGAACTCCCTCAGCCGTCCGCTCGCGCAAATGACCAGTGAGCTTATCTTCCTCAGCTGGCAAAATCACATTTGCGGTCTCCTTGCGCATCTTCTCTTTGACCATCGGAACCGCCACACCGGGCAAGTACTCGCCAAAGGATTGGAATCCCTTGAGCAACGCTTGGTCGAACACGCTAAAGAAACGCGGAACACCTTGGACATCAAGAATGTGGACCATCTGATCGACAACTCGTCCCGGAGAATTGCTCCGGAAACTCTGATCGGTGATCTGAGTCAAAGTCGCCTTATCCTCGGGGTGCTGCAACATCCGATCCAACTCGGCTTGTTGCCGACGCTCTTGGGGTGTTTGCAAAGCCGCAGCTCGTTGCTGCAGGATTCTGGCTACCCCCAACGCAGCGTCGACCAACCGTTGATCGCCGACACCCCCCTCGCCAGTGTCCCCCGCGCCAGTGTTCCCCTCGCGGCTCGCGGCTACCCCAACAGTATTGAGGCCCGCATCGATGCTCTGGGTGTAATCCGCCGGTAATAACTTCACCACGCTCTGCAACGATAGCGAATCCCGGGACGCTTGTGTTTCCATTTCCAACTACCTCGGATCAAAGTGCCTAACATCCACTAAATCAGCTAACATTGACGCGGCGTCAATCGAGCCAGTCGTTCTCCCGCAACCTGTCCGGAACATATTTCTCAGTGACATAACTGATATCCCGAGAAATCAATGCTTCGACTTCCAGCTTGAAGTCGTTCGCCAACATCTGCTTGATCTCACCTTGCCATGGCTTCTTGTCGGCAAACCATGGATAAGACGCTATCTGCTTAGCCCGCTTCTTGTCCTTGTCGTCCAACTTGATCGTGACATCTTCCTTCAACTGACAGCGCTCATAATCGATGCTTCGCAGCCCAAGAAACTTCGCATCCGGAATAGCCATCCGCATACTCTCAAACGCCAAGTTGATCGAACCTTGCTTGATTACGGAGTAGATGTAGTACCCCCAAGGATCATTATCTAGAAGACAGAAGACAGGCAGCTTGAATTCGTTGTGCAGACGGTGCAACATTCGTCGCACGCCGCGCGACGGCTGACCGGCTCCGTGCGAGACGATGCACTTGTGCTTCTGCCAAAACTTGTCTTCATTAAACCTTTGCCAAACAGTACCCTTTTCGACGTGCAGGATGAATTTTGCATCGCATCGTTTGATCTGCACTCGATCCGGTTCGACAATGCTTGGGATCGGATACCCCGCCGCTCCCATTCGTCCTGCATCAAGCTCATTCTCACCATCGATCAAGACGAGCGGGCCCGCCAAAGCCCCTCGAGGTTCGGCATAGAGATGCAACTCCTCGCGCATCGCTCCGGTAATGACTTCTAAATCTTCGATGACCGCATCCGACTCGGCCTGCTCGTTGAACGTGTTTTCCTTAGTCCCCTCAATGGTTTTCTTGAGCATGTAATACATGCCCCGAATACTTGTGGATTTGCCTTGACGAATCAGCCTCGAACACCCACTCCCTACCAAAATCGTCTGCATGTACGAGCGGGCTTGGTTCAGATTGAACAGCTCGCGGCGATTGGTCTTCGCCCCCATTTCAATAAGACGCTTCTTCTTGTTGAACTGCGAATTCGACAAAGAACGCGAAGGGACATCCAAGTATGGGTCACGCCTCTTTTTGGCAACCTCAGAGACCGCCGCAGCCAATCGCTGCAACTTCGCCATCGTATCGACATCTTTCCCCTTAATCGGGACTTCCTTTGTCTCCTCCATCCCCTCGGACTTCTTGGCCTTCTTGGTGCTAGCCGGCCGATTCGCGGATTCAGATCGTTTCGCCATTGAATAATTCCTCATGAAGTTACGTCGGGAACCCACAGTTTTAATATTGTTTGGCTTTTCTGACTAGCACACAACCTCTTTGCTTGTACTCCAAACTCCCCCTATGCTCTAATCTTCACTCAGTCCCATCTCCCCCCAAGATTCCCTGCTCCTTGAATGTTTTCTGCAACCACTGAAAAACCCTTTCTGATGGGTCTGCTGCTACTGTTTGCTTGTCTAAGCGAAAACCACCAAACGCTTGCGCAATCAGCTTACGAACCGACCAAACCAGAAGCATCTGAAAGCCAACGCGCTGAATCGCGTTTCGCGACTTGGATTGCCGAAGCCCCTGCTGGACCGCGTCGATTGATCGAACTAGGAGAAGTAACCTTTCAAATTGACGATAAAGCCCTCGCACGCGCCAAAAAGATCGGACTGACACGATTTCACGTTCGAGGGGATTATCGCTACCGATATATGACAACTCCGCCGAAATTCGATCCGCAAAGCAACGAGTTTTCAACGCTGGTTTCGGTAAAAGTCTCCTGGACCGATATCGAGATGACCCACGAAATCATCTTCCCTTCCGATTTCCAACCCGAAGAACCTTGGAAATCTCCCCTTGTGCAACATGAATTTGACCACGTCAGTTGCAGCACCGACCCGCGACTGCGCATCGTGATCAAAGAGTCCTTTGGAGCACCTTTTCGATTCGAACATCGCTGGACTCCCGACGAAAACTCACCCCCGAGCAACTCAGGCACATCGAGGAGCATCCTTGCTAAATCAACCATCGAGGAAATCGAGCAAAAGATTCGCGACACCCTCACTCAGCGAATCAAGGAAATCGAGCGAATCATTCAGCTACACTACGATCGACTCGATGAGAAAACTCGTAGCGGACGCAACTCCATCACCGACCGCCTCGACTTCTTTGAGCCCTTCTACTCCCTAAAAACCCTTGAAGAAATGGAATTCGCTGATTTAAGTCAAACTGCCATTGCCAAAAAACTCGATGCCGCCGTTAATGGGGGCGGACGAGGGGGCCTCAAGGATACCGGTGCCTCGTCCTTTGGGAAGGAAGTTAGTTGGAAGGACCACTACCAATGGAACTCGCTCCCGTAAACATCCTCTCTCTTTAAATCGCGCCCAGCGAATCACAGCCCAGCAATTCATTTCCTAGAGTTTACTTCCTAGCCACTGCTTGTTCGAATGGATTCACCTACCACCAGCGGCTTCTCATGGCCCCAATGGCTTCGCATCGCCGGAGCCTACTTCCTTCATTTCTCATCCCTCGGGTTTGCTTCATTCCCGCTGCAAACTCACTTGCGAAAAGTCCACTCGCCCGCTCTTGGCAGTCTGATCGCTAGCGTCTTTCCGATCGCCGCGATTTTGACTTACTTCTTTTTTCGATACGCTGAACGACGAGGATGGACCCGATCCCCCGGGCTGCTACTCCTTTGTGTCGCATCGGCTGTCGCGCTGATGCAGTCCGCATTGGGCCTTCAACTCGAATTTGCAGCCTCCGAACGCCCCTGGATTCCCCCACTTCTCGGAACTACGGCCTGCATTCTTTTGCTCGGCTGCTCACAGTCGAGCTGCATGACAATCCTGAATCACTTTGGTGTCTCGATCATGGGCCCGCACGCCTATAGCGTTCGCGCCGCAGGCAGCGCCGGCTACATGCTTGCGATCATTCTGATGGGTACTCTGATTCCTCGCTTCGAAGCCATCGGGCAATATCACCTTTTCCTCGGCGCTTCCTGCGCAGTGCTACACACTTGCTTCATCGCCTGGAACCTTCGCACCCTACGAAGCTTCACCACCTATCCAGCCGTCTCCAACCAGACCGCAGCGAATCACACCGAAACCACTAACAACTCTCCGAATCGCAACACACGCCAGATTGAAAAATTCTTATGGGCTGGACTGATCGCACTTGTATGGCTAGTCGCGTTTTGCGAAATGTCTTATGGCCTGTACTCCCATGAGTTTCTTACGACGAACTACCAAGCCTACGGCTACTATCTTTTTGCCGGTGGAATCTTGTTCGAGATTCTCCTGTTGTTGATCCTGCCTCACTTTCCTCAAATCCGTAAACGCTTGCTCTTCCTAGGACCTCTCGGCTGGCTCATGCTCTTCGGCAGCTGCTTCCTCGTCGAGAATGGCTGGTGGATCTTCGGTGCCTTCAATTTCGCACTCGCACTGAATTGCCCTTTCCAAATCTCCGCAAACGAAACTTCGCATGCACTTCATTCGAACATGCTCGGGGTCGCAACGATGATGCTAGCCCAATCGCTCGGATACATCACAGCTACCTTAACCGCCGCCGCAATCCACTACGGAAAACTCTCCGCACCAACCCAGAACTTGTGGAACATCCAATGGACTCTCGCCATCGCCATGGCCTGTATCGGGATCCCTCTTGCCCTCGCTGTCCGTGCATTCGCCCGCCGTATCGAACAACGTTAATCCGCGTAAACGGCTCCTTTAAGTGCTCACCCGTTACAAATCGGATACGAGCATCTACTAAACGGACAGAACCACTTAGCTCTTTCCCCCCAAATATCCCATACCACCCGAATAAACGTCTGCGATTCCCTGATTACCCTCAGAAAACACGCGGCAATCGCTCTAGCATCCCTCTAATGCGTCTCGATACCATGGAGGTACTATTCCGGGTGAGACACACCCCAGGATGCTAACCGCCGAACGGAATCGGCAAGCAAGGATGCTGGCTATGAACGCTCATTGTGCCGAAGATCGGTCAACCTCACACAAAGGCATTTCGTTGCGGTTCACCAAGCAACGCGCTCACTTGCTTTTATCCGCCGCTCTTCTGTCGACCTCGCTGCTCGGCGCCCTCGGATGCAAATCGACCTCCTACAGCGACCGATTCGGTTTCGGTACCATCGACCGACAAAAAGCAAAAGCGGCTGACTTCGATCCCTATCCCCTCAACGACATCGGACCATCTGTCGTCGGCGGTCGTCCACCGGGATTCTTCAACCCACTCCCCGAACCTCGCCGCAACGAACTTCAAGCTCAAAACAAACGCTACGCTTACCCTTGAGCCTCGCAACTGCGAATCACATCTGCGAATCACAATTGGGCGTTACAGAGCGATTTCAACGACACTTGAGATTTCTACTTTGAACGATCGAGCCGATCGCGGATTTCCAGAGCTCGCTTGGCAGCTTGCTCTTGTGTCTCGCCAAGCACGGTCAAGTGCCCCATCTTGCGTCCAACCCGCGCCTCACGCTTCCCATACAAGTGCAAATGCACATCGGGTTGCTCAAGAGCTTCCGTCCACCGCGGATCCAGACCATCACTGCCCCATAAATCCCCAAGCAGATTCACCATCGCCGCCGGCCGAATCTGCTTGACCTCTCCCAATGGCAAATTGCACACTGCTCGGACCTGTTGCTCGAATTGGGAAACCGAGCAAGCCTCCATCGTCAAATGCCCTGAGTTATGGGTCCGTGGCGCAAGTTCGTTGATCATTACTTCGCCATCACCAGCGACGAACATCTCAACGCACAACAACCCTTCGAGTTGCAACGACTGGGCAACCCCTTCGGCAACTTCCATGGCACGTCTTTGTGTGGTCTCCATCTCACGAGCCGGCGGAAAGGTTGTCACATCCAAAATGTGATTCCGATGCACATTGGTAAACATCGGATAAGCCATCACTTGACCACTCGCCGAACGTGCAACCAAAACGGAAACCTCCGCGACATAAGTAATCCACTTCTCTGCAATCAGCGGTCCTGGGCCTAACAAGCCAATCGCTTCACGGGCTTGCTCAGCATTCTCTACCTTCCGCTGCCCCTTCCCATCATATCCGCCCGAAGTCGTCTTCAGCACCATCGGCCATCCCAACAACTCGGACACTCTTGGGATGTCATCAACACCTTGCACAAGTGCAAAAGGGGTCACTGGAAAACCAAAATCTCTTAGCGTCGTTTTCTCCTTGCACCGGTTCTGCGCAACTTCCAAAACGCGATACCCAGGTCGAACCGGGACAAACTCAGCCGCTCGCTGAACTGCTTGTAAATCGATGTTCTCGAACTCGAGAGTGATTACATCGGTTCTTTGCGCAAAATCGCTGACCGCGTGCAGATTAAGGTAGTCCCCTCGGATGGTTTCATTCGCGACTTGCGATGCCGGACTGTCTGCTTCATCGGTAAAGACGATTACACGATAGCCCAGCCTCTGCGCAGCTTGCGCAAACATCCGCCCCAATTGCCCACCGCCAAACACGCCAATGCTACTTCCGGGCATCACCATCTTGGTAGTCAACGATGTCATCAATACGAACCTTTCTCTCTGCTAACCAAGAACAGCCTTGTCCATCACCCCTTGCGTCTGCTCAGTGATGTAAGCTTCTAATTTGGCTCTCAATGAAGCATCATTAATCGCAAGAACCCTGACCGCCAGCAGTCCTGCATTCTTCGCACCAGCTACACCGATAGCTAACGTCCCAACCGGAATTCCACCCGGCATCTGAACGATGCTCAGGAGAGAATCAAGCCCTGATAGGGCTTTGCTCTGAACAGGTACTCCAAAGACAGGTAGCGTCGTACACGAAGCGACCATACCAGGTAAGTGAGCAGCTCCCCCCGCCCCTGCGATGAGAATCTGCAACCCTCGCTCAGCGGCCTTTTCAGCATACTGAACCATCCACTTCGGAGTGCGGTGCGCAGAGACCACTCTTGCTTCGTAAGGAACGCCGAACTGATCTAGAATGTTGCAAGCCTCTCGCATGGTGTCCCAATCGCTCTGAGAGCCCATGATCACTCCAACGCGAGCTTGGGTACTTCCTAGCATCGCATCTACATCAAACTCGCTCATGCTCCAATTCCCTGCTCTCGATTACTTCGTTCCCGTTCACCCAAGACAAAATCGGCTCTGGTGAACTTTCACATTCTAGTTGTTCTCAACGATTAGCCATCTCTAGCTACCATCGCGCGATATCATCGATGGCCCATCGCCGAGCGTCTTCTCATACGTCCCGTCGCCGCTCTTTACGTACTTCGTAAATCCATGCTTCGCTAACTTGTCATCGCTGACCGAGCGCTTCATCGAACCGTCAGACCAAAGCCCACCGATAGAAGTCCGAGCGGGAATCCGACGAACCTTCTCTCCGGTGTCCGGGTGAATCTTCAACGGCTCGTCCGACATATTCTGAAACAATTCGAACACCTCGCCATCTTTTCCATCCTCGCGAATAATCTCATACACATAAATCGGCATCGTCTTCTCCTTTCCCGGCTCAGTATTTTCGCTCTGACTGCACTATTTACCGCTGCGTCCCTTTGCTGTTGTCCACCTGAAAAACGGCTTTCCCAAAGGGCTGGTTTCCTTCATCGTAGACCGGCTCGATCATTTCTTCTATAGCCAATGGGTTAGATGAGGGCTTTCCCCCCTCAAAGCCGTTATCTTCCGCATTCCCTGCGCTCATCCTCCCAATTGCCCAGCTTTTCGGCTCATTTCCTCATGACGCTACCCCTAGAGCAGTCCACCATTCATCCTCGGCCCTCTCGCTCCCTCCCAAGCAACATATCCCGCGCGGTCTACCGACCGATAGCTTTTCGCAAATCATTGGACCAACCCATGCAAATGAAATTGCAATCTCTGCAACAATCCTTACTGCATTCCCTACCTCTTCTTGGAATACCGCGTCTTGGAATACAGCATCTTGGAATCGCCCTAGGTGCGTTCTCAACTCTAATCGCCCCGGCTTCACTCTACGCCCAGACGATTAACACTTCTCCCACCGCAGGGATCCTCGATCACCCCAACGAAAGATTCTTGCTCCACAATGCAAAAATCATCTGCGAGCCTGGCAATATCATCGAACAAGGGTCCATTCTGATCGAAAACGGCCGCATCGTTCGAATCGGCACACAGCTCCCCTCCGATCCTGGTGCTCGTACTATCGATTTGAAAGGCAAATTCATCTACCCAGGATTTGTCGATGCAGGGATCGAAGCCGAATTGCCCGAATGGAAAAACGACCAAGGAACCGGGCACTGGAACCCCGAAATCACTCCTGAACGCTCCGTCGCAACCTCATCGAACACCCTTGCGAACACGAGTAAACTGCGACAAGCCGGGATTACTGCTGCACTCTTCGCACCCAAAGAAGGCATCCTCAAAGGAACCAGTGCGATAGCTTTAACGGAAAACGCACCGCTCGCTAGCACACTCCTTAAAGCCGATGCTGCACTGCACGTTCGACTCACAACCTCGCGCCGAGGAGGCCGCGAAGCCTATCCATCGAGTCCCATGGGTGCCGTTGCTCTGGCACGTCAAACTTTCTTCGATGCGGAGTGGTATCAAGCCGCCACACGGGCTTATCAAGCTT
>JBJONT010000428.1:0-6494 GCA_046051705.1 Planctomycetota bacterium
AATAACCCAAAGAAAACCGAGGCCTTTAATCTTCGGGGATTCGACTTAAAGGTTGTCGACCAGGTCCCTATTATTTCCCCGGTCAACGAGCACAACGCCAATTACCTAGCCGCGAAACGCGACAAGCTAGGGCATTTACTGCCGTAAGCCCCGCTAGATATCGCGAAACCTGGAAAACGGCAACTTTTGAGACTTTCGGGTTGCCATCCGAGCAGGATAAGGGGAAGTTTTTTTCCAACCAAAATCCCCACCGGCACCTTGAAATAGACTACGATAATCTTCCGATTGGTGAGTAAACCCTTTTCGTCTAACGCCTCACCGCAACCGGTCTTATCCTTGAGATTCTCGTCGTACACTTCTTATGAATCGCGATATTCTGCTCATATCCTCGTATGAAATTGACCGTTGGGGGTTTAGTGCATTGAGCGACGCATCGAGACGATGCCGGTTTCATTCCGCGCAACCTCATTATGCGATTTCCGATCTGTTTCAAAACTCAACACCTGACTTAACTCTGATCGATTTGGATTATCTTCCAAAAGATCCCATGGGATGCATCATGGAAATGCGTACTCATTACCCAAGCATCGCGACCCTATTGTTATCTCGGTACGAGCACCCTCAAGTATTCCTGAAGGCAGCGAATGCCGGGGTGCTCGGGGTTATTACCAAGAGCGATCACCCATCGCTCATATGGGACAAATTCGAAACCGCGTTTCGTGGCGAAGCGATATGGACCAAAGATGATCTTCGCCGACTTGCAGTCTGCGCAGCGGCCCTTCCGCCACACAGATACCATCCGATACCGCTGACCCTTCGAGAACGCGATGTAATCGAACGCCTCGCAAACGGTTACAGCAATCGAAAGATCGCAGAAGACTTAAAGATCAGTTACGAGACGGTCAAAGAACACGTACAGCATATTCTCCGTAAACTTTCGGTTACCGATCGCACACAAGCGGCCGTATGGGCAGTTCGCAATAAGCTGGTCTAGCGATTCTGGTTTAAAGATCAAGCTACACCAGCGAAGGATTCAACCCTTCGATCAGATCAGTATCGAAGAAGCGGTTAGATCAACCGCCGACATCATCGGCTCTGAAGTTCTCGATACCTTCCTGCCACAGTCGCACGGCATTGTCTTGGAGCCGCGCACCGACTTGACTGATCACCTTCGAACACAAGTAGTTTGCACCTTGGGCAGCCACTCCAGGTCCGTATCCGTGGGTGATTCCGTATAGGAATGCGCCGGCGAACATATCTCCGGCACCTGTCAAATCTTTTGGGTGACAAGCGAACGCGGGGACATGCAATTCCTCCCCGTCGTAGCGCACAAAGGCTCCATGCGGCCCGTCCGTGACAACGCAATTCGGAACCATCGCTCGCAGCGCTTCAAAAGCTGCTGAGGTACTCTCCGTGGCGGTTACGGCTAAGGACTCCGGTGCGTTGCAGAACAGCAGGTCGGCTTGCTTGAGCGCCTCGTGGAATGGAGCCCCGAAAGCCGCTGGCACGAATGCTTCCGAACATGTGATCGCGATCTTCGTTCCGTGACTCTTTGCGACCTCAATGGCTCGGCGGATGGCATGCTGGCCGGTTTCAGGGTTTGCAAAAACATATCCTTCGATGAACAACCAAGTCGCATTCGCAATTCGGTCTTCATCGATGTGTCGGGCCGTAAGATGGCTTGCGACTCCCAAACACGTGCGCATAGTTCGCTCGGCATCTGGTGTAATAATCACTACCGATGTTCCTGTGCTCTCCCCTACCATCACAGGATTGCCGATGTTGATCTTCAGGTCGCTGAACTCTTCGACGTAATGCAATCCGTAACGATCGTCACCGACGCAGCCGATAAAGGCGGAATTTCCACCTAATTGCGAAACAGCGATGATGGAGTTCGCTACCGACCCACCGCTGACAAGTTGAAGATCATGGGATCCACCGGCGAACTTCGTGAATAGAGCTTTCTGGTCAGCGAGTTCGACGAGTCGCATGGTTCCCCGCTCGTACTGCAACTGTGCAAAATCTTCATCGGAAAGTTGCAGGAAAATGTCCACAATGGCATTCCCTAAACCACACACGTCATATCGCTTCATAATTGTTCTGTTTTTCTATTCTGGGAATTCCCTAAAACTCAATGTCCGCTAGGAATTCTGATTTACGTCTTGCACCCAGGATCCTCTAATCGCAATCGCCCCAGTTGATACTTCATTCTCCGCGAACGTCAACCGCCTATCTGATACATCGCCCGCTCTGGGGGATGAAATCCAATCTGCGAGATGCCGTGCGAAGGGTGCTTTTCCTCTACACAGGTGCGAACCAACTGAAAGATCTTCTCGTCTGCTGTTTCACCTTGAGGAAGTCCAAGGAGCGGTTTTACGTCCCATTCTTCCTTCCCAAAGAGGCAATTTCGGAATTTACCATCCGCCGTCAATCTCAAGCGATTGCAGTCCGAACAAAATGGCTTGGAAACCGGATCGATGAAACCGATTCCACCGATCTTATCCTCAAATAAGTAATCTCGGGCCGGTTGCGACGGATCGCTTGAATCTGCTGGCGTCAGGGGCCCGAACTCAGACTCCAAAATCCGCCGTAGCTCATCCCCGGTGACGACTTGGTCGGCACTCCAAGCCCGACTGGCATCCAAGGGCATAAACTCGATGAACCGGATGACAATCCGCAGTTCTCGCGCGTATCGTACCAGAGGGATCAAGTCGTCGAGATTGATATCCTTGAGAATCAACGCATTGAGCCTAACATGCAGTGGACTGCGAACTGCAGCCTCGATTCCTTCGAGGACTTTCTCAAGCCCATCGCGGCGTGATATTTCGCGAAAAGCAGAATCGCGCAGTGTATCGAGTGAAATGTTTACGTGACTTAAGCCCGCTTGAACTAACCGGTCCAAGGAATCGCGAAGCATCATGCCATTGGTGGTCATCGCGATTTGAGTAAGCCCACTAACTGCGCGAAGTTTCTCAACCAACTTGAATAAGTCAGGTCGCATCAATGGCTCACCGCCGGTCAAACGGACTTTTCGTATGCCGGCTTGAACCAACACCCGGACGATCCTTGCAATCGCATCGTACGAGAGTAAACGGTCTTGGCTGAGGAACCCCGAAACCACTGCTGGCATGCAATACTTGCAACGAATATTGCAGGCATCCGTTACGCTAATCCGCAAAGAAGTATGCCGCCTGCCGTACTTGTCGATCAATTCCCATCGCTTACCCGCGGGACTATTGCTTTCGGAGGAATCGAGTGGCATCGACAAATTAGTACTGAAGGAATGAGGCTAGCCGTCTACAACATGTGTTTGGCTTTGATTTCAAGATAACGGTTAACCATACAGGACGTCAATTGATCGGGGAAAGCGTCGAGGACAAGGGCCCCGGAAACCTTCACTTTCTCAATAAGTTCATGCCGCCAGAGGAGCAATTGCGCTGCCGCAGCGCTCGGGTAGAGGATTTCCTCTTCAAGGGCTGGATTGTCTGCCATTTCGAAAACACGCCTGTCTCTCATCAAACACAAAACAGGTAAATGTCGCGGCCGCAACGTCGAAAGGTATCCGGTAACTTGAGCCGCCGTGATGTCATCTATCACGTTCGTGATAAGTACCACTAACGTCCGTCGCCTGCATCGCTTAGAGAGGTACAAAAACGCTTCGTCAAAATTCGATTGGTGCATTCTTGGAAACCGGTCGAAGAGTCCATGAAGCATGTGATTCATCTGCTTCGGTCCACCTCGTAACGGGACGTATTTCTCAATATGATCGGAGAAACACATCATCCCCACCGAGTCTCCCTGTTGCAACGCAACATAGCTCATCATCAAAATGGAGTTCATTGCGTAATCCAACAAACTCAGCCCTCGATATTCGTTGGTCATCAATCGACCGCAATCGAGCAAGAACATGATTCGCTGGCTCTTGTCTTGCTGGAACTCTTTGACCGTCAGCTTGCGTCGCCTAGCAGTAGCTCTCCAATCCATATGCTTGTAGTTATCGTCAAGCGTATAGTCGCGCAACCGCTCAAAGTTATTGTCTTGGCCAACCTGACGTGTGGCTCTAACTCCAATCAGACTTAATCGATTGGTCTTCGCCAGCATGGCATATTCGGACAACTGCTGCATATTAGGATAAACAGCTACGTCTTGTTTGCACTCTTTATCGAACAAGCGTGTCCAGAACCCTAACTGACTGACGAGCTTGAAATGCACTCGCTCCAGACTGAAAGCACCTCGCCTGTTTGGCTTTAGCTGATACGTAAGTTCCGCTCTTTTTCGAGGTCCCAACTCAAGCGACTGCTCTGGAGGATTCGCTACCATATACTCTGGTAGATCATCGCGGACAATCATCCGATGCTTTCTCGTCCCACGGTTTTCAATCCAAAGCGTAACTTCTTGAGATGCCCCCAGTGATCCGCTCTTGAGCATCTTCCTAGTAACTTCGATCGCAGTTGCCTTGACGACCGAAACAAGGTCAACAGCTAGCAAGGTGAGCAAGAGAACATCGACAAGAGCCAAAAAGTAGAAAAGCAAAGACGCTTGGCTTTGAAGCGTTTCCATCCATCCCCCGCCCCCTTGCGAGCTGCCTCGTCCAAGCGTCAACAAAGGAACGAGGAGCATGAGCAAGGAGAGCGCGAGCGAGGCGCAAGCAGCGGCGACCAAGCGCCATGTTGGATAGATGCGCCAGAGGAAAGCCAACACCAAGAGTGGGCATAGGACAACCAGTAGACCCAACCACGGAGCCCAAAACAGTAGCTGTACGAATTGATCAAGTGAACTCATCGATGCGATGTGACTTCCTCCTATCAAACGCGAGGAACATCAATGGTTTTCAAAAGGGTCAACAGCTCATTGTCAATCTGAACTCCCTCGACCTCGGCTTCTGCTCCCAACACAATCCGGTGACGCAAAGTCGGAAGCACGATTTCAGTCACGTCATCCGGTACAGCAAAATCCCTTCCACGAAAAGCCGCAAGCGCCCTTGCTCCTTGAACCAACGAGAGCCCCGCCCGGGGAGAAGCTCCCAAGTGGAACATTGGCCACTTACGCGTCGATCGCACAATACGATTGATGTATTGCAGCAACTTCTCTTCGACCCGCACCGAAGCTACTTCCTCGATCAACTTTAAAATAGCCTCCGCATCACAAACCTGCTGGACTTGAGAATTTAGCAATTCTGAAATATCCACCCGACGCGAATGCATCTCCAAAACTCGTGCTTCTTCCTCTTCGCTCGGATAGTCCACCATGGCCTTAAACATGAAACGATCAAGCTGAGCTTCAGGAAGCGAATAAGTCCCTTCGCTTTCCAGCGGATTCTGAGTAGCGAAAACCAAAAAAGGAGCGGGAACCGGATGGGTAACCCCATCGATCGTCAC
Source organism: Planctomycetota bacterium (assembly GCA_046051705.1). Lineage (GTDB taxonomy): Bacteria > Planctomycetota > Planctomycetia > Pirellulales > Pirellulaceae > JBKCUI01. The sequence goes on from JBJONT010000428.1 coordinate 5,379, forward strand.
ACATGACTCTTGCATGATTTCCAGCAACGCAGCATGCGTCTTGGCTGGGGAGCGATTGATTTCATCCGCGAGCAATAACTGCGTGAAAACCGGACCGGGACGAAACCGAAAGTCCTGCTGCTTCATGTCGAAGATCGGGGCTCCGGTCACATCCGAGGGCATCAAATCCGCAGTGAATTGAATCCTTCCAAATTGGCATCCGGTTACCCGGCCAAGAGTCTTAACGAAAAGGGTTTTCCCGAGCCCCGGTACTCCTTCGATCAACACGTGCCCACCAGAGACAAGAGCGACGAGCGCCGTGGTGACCAACTCTTCCTGACCTACAAAAATCTTCGAAATCTCTTGGCTGGCGCGCAAGAAAAAATCGCGAGCGAGGGAATTGCTCGGCATCTGCGGAGAAACATCAGGCGTCGAAACGTCGGACATGTCGAATCACTCGAAAAATGGTTTGACCAAAATGACATAGATTTCCTGATTGTACGCTATCTTGGCCGTAGTTGTTGCAGGTGAATTTTCTTCGCACAAGCACAAGGGAAGTTTTATGGTCTTCAATCTACTTACCCCAAGTTTGGAATTCACTCCCTTCGATTGGATCAGCCCTTGGACAATCCGATTGCAGGAAATTATCGGAGCCAAGTCAGAGATAATCGCTAGCCCGAACCCCACTTTTTCGGCTCGCTTCCCCATGATCCTCGCCACCCCCTACCAGAACCCGTGTTCTGGACCATCTTCGATTCCAATTCCTAGACCAATTACTGCCCGTTTTCCTGTGACTTTTCCACCGGCAAGCACCCTTGGAATCCTCTCTTCTCACCTATCGAAAAACGCATTCTGTGAACCTGCATGGCAACGCTCGCTTCAAACGGCGTTGAAGCTTGCCAAGGAACTCGACTCGGTCGTACTCTTTCCGAATGGTGCACCCTACTCGCCAAGCATCGCTTACGCTTGCGACAAGCTAAATATCGCGTCACTTGAGATCCAAACGAAAGATCGCTCCAACGACCAAGCGGTTACTTTTCTAGCAACCCGAGTTGTCGCACTTGCACTCAAACCGCGAGGTAAAATAGCCACGCTTCTCGAACGCCGACTTCTCGAACCGGAAATCCCTCGCCATAC
>JBJONT010000429.1:0-11296 GCA_046051705.1 Planctomycetota bacterium
GAGTAAATCCGAAGAGTATCGTAACACGAACTGGATGAGGGTGCGAATGTCTGAACATCGAATTGAAAGTAGCTCAGCGGGGCTAAGCTCACCAAGCGCAACCGAGTTGAGTGCTGCTTCGGCTACCAACAAGCCTTCGCGGCGTGACGCTTTGCACCTGGGTCTCCAAGCGACTCTGGCAAGTTGTTTAGCTGGCAGCATGCGTTCGATGGGAATATCTTCGGAACCCAAGGGAATCAATACTGAAGGGGGCGAACTGGAAGGGGAAAAAGTTGAAGTCGGCAAGATTAAAGATCTAGAGATCATCGACTGCCACACCCACTTCTATGATCCGACACGATCACACGGAGTGCCTTGGCCACCGAAGGACTCCCCTCTTTACCGAAAAGTTATGCCGGAGGACATGAGGCAACTACCACAGTACCGTCGTGTGACCGGGACGGTGATAGTCGAAGCGAGCGAGTGGATTGAAGACAATCAATGGCTGTTGGATTTGGCTAAAGATGATCCGTGGATCGTTGGGATCGTCGGTCGCTTAGATCCATCGGTAGCCAAGTTCGGAGAACAGCTTCGACGTTTCGCCGCCAATCCTTTGTATCGTGGTATTCGGATATGGGAGGATCGCCTGCGAGATCTGCTCACTCGCAATGAGCTTGGTTCATTCAAGTTGATGGCGGACTTAGGGATTACCGCTGACGTGAACGGCAGTCCGGATGTCTTGGACTTAGCGGCTGAATTATCCAAGCGAGTATCAGGTTTGACGATTGCCTTGAATCACATCGGCAATGTCGCGATCACCGATGCGGCCCCACCGGAGAGTTGGAAGAAGTCGATTGTGGCTGCATCCAAGTCATCGAACGTTTATTGCAAGATCTCGGCTTTAGCCGAAGGGGCGGGGCGCGAAGGTCGCAAGGCACCGGATGACTTAGAGTTCTACCGTCCGACGCTTGATGTAGTCTGGAATGCTTTTGGAGCGGACCGGGTGATCTACGGTAGCAATTGGCCGGTGTGTGAAGTCGCGGCGGATTATCAAAAGGTGCAGCGATTATCGATGGACTACATATCGGAAAAGGGAGAAGATTCGCTTCGCAAATTCTGTTCAAGCAACAGTGTTGATGCTTACCGATGGATGGTTCGCTAACATGTTGAGCAACCACCAACAAGCGTTCACCCCTGAACCATCACCTACATCGCCCCATAAACTTTTGCAAAACTGTACTCGGTAATAAGCAGGCAACCCTACAGTGCAACTTGCGACGATTTCTCTTGTTAAGAGTAGACCTAAGGGATCGCCTGTTGACTCATTTGGTGTTGGGATCAAGGAAAGCAAAGTACACGCTTCATCAGCGAACAGGACCGATATGAACGACCGGATTCCCGAACGTACTTCCTCCACCGAGATCCGTTAGACGTTCGCTCGTTAAGTCATTTAAACTTTTGCGATCTGGACTGAGTTTCGGCCACCACTGCCCTACGGATATCACGACCCCTTCCTTGGCATCTTCTGAAACAATAGTCTTGCGATCGATTTGACCATAATGACTTGTAATCCGTGCGGTTTGCGAAGCGGTGATACCGTACTTCTGAGCGTCGGCGGGATGGATTATCACCGATGGTTCGCCCCCGGCGAGTTTAAGGATCGAAGGGACGTTTCCCATCGTCGTGTTGACCACGAAGTCACCCGGTGGAGAGATCAGTCGCAGCGGATATTGATCGCAGGGTTGCTCTTCAAAGTCGAGTTGGGCGGGTGGAGGAGCGAAGCGAATTTTTTTATCTGGGAAGTGGCTTCCATCTGCATAGGGTAAGAACGGTTTGGGGAGTTGCAGTTTGATCGACTTTTCCGATGTGAGTTGTTCGCGATCGATACCTTTGAGCCATGGGTTTTCAGAAGCGAGCATCTTGTCGATGAGGGTAGCTTCGTCCCAGTACAAAGCGGGGGCATCGATTTTCATAGCGTGAGCTAGTTGTTGGAAGATCCAACGATTGGTTCGAGCTTGGCCCCGTGGCTCGACAACGGCCTCAGCATACTGCAAGTAGTAGTGACCGTAGGATGTGTAGACATCCGGGTGTTCAAGAAACGTCGTTGCAGGGAGCAAGTAATCCGCGTAATCAGCCGTGTCGGTTTGAAAGTGCTCGAGGACGACCGTAAAGAGATCTTCTCGCGCGAGACCTTCGCGAACGCGACGCGAATCGGGTGCGACGGCAGCCGGATTGCTGTTGAACACGATCAGACTTCGTATCACTTCCTTTGCACTGAGCTGCTTGTTTGAAGTGACGGACGCGTTCGACGTAGAGTTCGTGTTTGCGCCTAGTAGTTCGGACGCTAGGCAATTCATATTGACGTGGCGGGTATTCGGAGCGATCAGGTCTTCACCTGTGATTTCGCGCCGATTCAATTGGAAAGCACCACTTGTAGAAAGTGCCGCTCCACCGCCAAGTTTGGTCCAAGATCCGAGAAGAGCTGGCAGAAGCGTGATTGCGCGAAGGGCGTTTCCGCCACCTTCGTTCCGGGTCATTCCGTAGCCGACTTTGATGAAGCTCGGATCGCTTTTCGCGAAGGCTTCGACCATGATTCGAAGGGAAGCGAGTGGAATGTCACAGAATTGAGCAGCGCGTTCGAGGGTCCAAGGTTCACAGGCTCGGCGATATTCATCAAGTCCGCTTGCGTGGGCTTGCAAGTAATCTCGATTCTCCCAGCCTTGGGCGAGAATCTCACGTCCAATAGCGAGTGCAAGAGCGGCGTCAGTACCGACTCGGATTTGCCAATGCTCGTCGGCGAAGCGGGAGGTTTCATTGCGGTAGGGGTCTATGTGCAAGATCTTTGCGCCCCGTTTTCGAGCGGCTTTGAGAATCGGGGCGAGGTGCGAATTGCTTCGGAGAACGTTGATCCCCCAGAGGACGATGTATTTCGCTTCGATGAGATCTTCGGGATCAGTGCTTATTTTGTTGGGCCCGTAGTTCGCTTCCCAAGCCGCTCCTCCAGTGGTGGCACAGATAGTTTGATCGAGTTCCAAGGCACCGAGCGCGCGAAAGAAGGCTTTTGGTGTATCGCCTTGGATAACACCCATGGTTCCTGCGTAGCAGTAAGGCAAGATCGACTGGCCCGAGTACTTATCGATGATCTTTCGAAGTCGATCGCTGATTTCATCAATCGCGGTCTGCCAGGAGATGACTTCGAATTTCCCTTCTCCTTTTGCTCCGACGCGACGCATGGGCTCAAGCAGTCGGTCGGGTTGTTCTTGACGCTCTGGGTAGCGAGCTGTTTTAACACATGCGAAACCTTGGGTGATCGGATGATCCGGGTTTCCGGTTAGCCGTACGACTCGATCGCCATCGACTTCGATCAGCAGAGCGCATGCATCGGGGCAGTCCAGTGCGCATACCGAAGGAAGGACGCGAAGAGAAGTTGACCCATTGGGGTTTAACGGCAAAGGCTCAGCAGTTGACTTATTCATAGTTACAAAGCGATCGCGGTTACTTTGATCGCAAGCGGCAGGTACAGATCAAATAAACCGTGAGGCCCATGCATGGATGGTACCCACGATGAAAGGGATATCGCGATCGTTGTTGGTCAACAGGTGATTGCTACCGGGCAAGCTGACGAGGGATCTTGAGGAGTTCCCGAACGGCAACTGGCCGTCCATGGCTTCGGCGGAGTTCATGAGTTTCAGAGCGTGCGAGTAAGCGACTGTTTCATCGGCTGGGGAATGGAAAATCAGCAACGGCTTTTCCATTTCCTTTACTTTGGAGGGAAGGTCTTGAGCAAGAAAGTTATCGATCATCTGCTTGTCGATGCGAATTGTTTGCCCACCGATAGTGACTTGGCCAGTTCCATCGGTACCGATGGCGGGATCCATGCGAAGCAGCAGTTTCGCTAGATGTTGCGTATCGCTTGGTGCAGCCAGCGTTACCACACCGAGGCACGATGGGATTTCGTTTGCCATGGCCAAACTTGCGGCTCCACCGAAACTATGTCCGATGAGAAAGCGTGGGGCATTCAAGAAATTCGTCGAGAGGAAGTCGGCTGCGGAGGCAAGATCTTCGCAGTTCGTTGAGAAGTTGGTTTGCGAAAAGGTTCCTTGGCTGTTGCCCAATCCGCTGAAGTCGTAACGGAGGACACCCCAACCGTGGTCGGCTAGTCCTCGCGCGACTCGCACGATGGCTTTGAGATCTTTGTTGCAAGTGAAGCAATGAGAGAAGAGGAACCACCCGCGAATTTCTTCGATGGCGATGTGGCTAGGTATTTCAAGAATACCTGCCAGGGTTCCGCGAGCACCAGGGAATTCAACACGTTGGCTTTTTCGCATAATTCACGACAGATAGTAAAGTCGTTTTGAATGGATCGCTGAGCAAAGGTTTATTAGAAGAGGTTTATTAGCAGATATTGATTAGCGAACGCGTTGCATTTGGATCGAGCCACGATCGCCGGCAGCTTGGAACCCACCTGAAAGGGTGCTACCTGAGACTTGCGTCTGCATTTGGTAGTCTCCGAGGATTGGGCCGAGCTTCTTCGAGGAAGTAAGACGCGTTGTGCCATCCGAGGACTGGACTGGAACAAGTTCTGCTCGGTACGCGAAGGGGATGATGGCAGCGAAACGCCCGGTGAACCGAGCTTGGTATGTTCCTCGGTTTGAAGGGGTGATAACCACGCGCATCGGGCCGCGGTGTCCGGTGGACTCGCTCCGCCATTCACCTTTCCAAGTCCCTGTAGGGTTTTGCCCTTGGACCACCGTAGGTTCCTGGGCTTGTAGGCTCGACGAGAAACTTGAAAAAGAGGCAGCTTGTAGGGAAACCAAGCCGAGGGCAAGGAGGGTCAAATAGCGATAAGGAGCGAGAGGTGAGTTTGGAGTAAGGAGACTGGATACTTCCTGCGATTTTTTCAAGTTTAGACGTATCATGATGGGATATGGGGAAAGTAAGGGTTAAAAAAGTCATTTGGAAGGGAGCGATTGCAGTTCCCGTCGGTATTTAGAAAGTATAGCTTGGGAACGGCAATCAGGACTAGCAATCGGAACTATTGGACAAGGAAGAGCGATGTCGGAACCAGTAGCGATGCCCGAAAAGGGTTTGCCTTCGGGGAGCAATTGGGAGTTGATTGCCAACGCCTGTACAGGCTTGGGGGGTGTCGTTGGCGATGGGGGTGGGAGTGTTGGAAGCGATCGTACGGTGGGGCGTAAGTTACGTTGGAGGCATCTGAGGCAGTATCGATTTGAACCTGCGGATTGGCTTAAGGATTCTGGTTGGCTATGGCGTGTGGATCAATTGGTACGTTCGACCGACGGGCGGGTGGCGAAGTTTCGGTATGGGTCGGTGGAACATGGAGATGCATGCGAGAGTGTCTGGATGCGGTCGTTGACCGGTAGAGTAACGGTATGCGTTTCGACGCAGATCGGTTGTGGGGTGGGTTGTGTGTTTTGTGCGACGGGTCGGATGGGATTCCGGAGAAATTTAAGTAGCTGGGAGATTCTTGAACAAGTTTTGCGATCCGGTGCCTATGGTCCATCGGTAGAGAGCTTTGGGGCACCTGTTACCAACACGCTACAGATTGTCCCTCAACCCCCTCCACCCCGTCAACTCCGACCTCCAATCGACACGACCGTGGATTTATGCGAAACGCAAATGACTTCAAACCGAAGGGGAATGGAGCAAGGCAATCGGGGTCACAATGGGATTCCACCGGTTCGCAACATCGTATTTATGGGGATGGGTGAGCCTTTGCATAATGTTGATGCGGTGGTTCAAGCGATAGAAAAATTAACCGATGAAGATTGGTTTGGTATCTCGCAACGATCCATCACTGTATCGACGGCGGGCGTACCGCGTGGGATGATCATGCTTGCAGAGCGTTTTCCTCGATTGCGATTGGCATTGAGTCTACACAGTGGCGATCCTCGCAAACGTCGAGAGTTAGTGCCCCATGCGGTGGGTGACTTGAAGCGATTGCGTGAGACGATCTCGATCGTCAATTCCATTCAAGAGGGGCCGGTGTGGATTGAGATCGCGCTGCTAGATGGGGTCAATGATGGGCTGGAAGATGCGAAGGGAGTGATCGAGTTCTGTAAGGGATTGCGGGTCGAAGTCAACGTCATCCCATATAACGACACATCGCATGCTAGCTTCGAAGGAGAAGTTTCATTTCGAGCACCGGTATTAAGCCGAGTGGACGAGTACATTCGTGAGCTTCGGCGCAGTGGTCTGTTCACGACATACCGCAAGACGCAGGGGGAAAGCATTCAAGCTGCTTGCGGCCAACTGATATCGCAGTGATGCATCAAGGCGAACGTGCAGGTTGCAGATACGTTTTTTTCTTTTGGAACAGAGAGCGATGCTCAGCGAGTTCGCGGCGTAGGGATTGTTCTTCGGCAATCTCGATAGCTTGGTTAATCGTCGTGATTGCTTTGGAGAAGTCACCGTTGGCGGCGTGTGCCATGGCAAGAACATGCAGTAGGTGAGGGTTGATGTAGCCGTTGCTTTGATCAATTGCGCGTTGTGCGGTTTGCAGAGCGGTCGGAGGATTGCGATAAAAGTCTTCTGGACAAGTCGCCATCATCCAAGCTGCGTTTTGCAGAGCACGCGTGAATTTTGGATCGGCCTTCATGGCCTTCTGGTAGGCTTCGGCAGCTTCTTTCCAGCGACCGAGCGATTGGCAGGTATCTGCAAATTCCGTTGCGGCTTTAGCTGAATCTGGTGCGAGGGACATTGCCGCTTGATAATCCGACAACGCGGCTTCGATTTGCCCAAGGGCGAATCGGGTATTCCCTCGTCCAGAGAAGAGCGCGGCGTCTTTATCGTTGATTTCGATCGCTTTCGAATAATCGGCGATTGCGGCGTCGTATTTTTCCAAGCGGAAAAGAATTTCGCCACGGTTATGGTAGGCGTCGACGAATTGCGGGTTGAGCTCGATCGTTTTGGTGAATGCGGCGATGGCGTTGGGAAGATCTTCAGCGATAGCGAGCATGACACCGAGGTTATGGTGTGCTCTCCAGCGAATCGGATCGTATTCGATGGCGAGGCGGAAATCGTCGATCGCGGCGCGATCTAGTGCTTGGGCGTTTTCAAGCTGTTGTGCGGCGACGAGTTCACCGGCGGTATCTGAGCGGCGTTCACCCCGGCGGTTTGCGGCCCACGAAAGCAATTTCTTGGCGTAGTTGCGTTCAGCGATGTTGCGGGTCATATCGCCGACGACATTTCGGCAACGATCGATTACGGAGTTGAGTTCCAGGACGCTTTGAGCAGCTTGGGCTTTGTCAAAAAGGGCTTGAAGGTCGGCAGCGATTTGGCCCGATTCGGGTTCGTTTGCGCTGGGGCTTGGGCGCGAATCTCTGGAGGATAGTTCTGCGGGAGAGGGAATCGAGGGCAAATCCGGTTTTGGGTCGGGTTTTTGATCGTCCCACGATGTGCGAGGGATTGCGCGGGGAGTGGCCTTGGGGGATTGCGCTGTTGCAACCGAAGTCTCAGGGAGCGAGAGCAGAAGCGAGAACAGCGTGAATCTGAGTAGTGATTTCATAGGTTGCTTCCTCGAAATTAAATCCGGTGGGGAAAAGCGAGGAGTAGTCAGTTTGATTTCCAAGCGGTGCGTCGTCGGTAAGACCGGCTTAGCATAGCAAAAAACAGGGGGGTGGAATCAAGATAAACTCTGGCGTAATAAGGGAGTTCGGTTACTATTTCCTGGTTGCTTTTGACGCGTTCTTTGTCGATCTATGTCGCATTTTCGGGAAGTCTCTGTATGCCAGTTGTTGATAGTACGATTCGCCGACTTCATGAAATATTACTTTTGGCTGCCGATATCCGGGGTCAGATCGAGCGAGCTCCCCGGCAGTTGAAGGCAGCGCAGATGGCGTTGCAAGCGGCAAAGGATGCGGTTCAGGGTTGCAAGGATTCGATCAAGAAGAACAGGATGGAAGCGGATCGCAAGCAATTGCAACAGCGGCAGTATGAGACCAAGCTGTATGAATGGCAAGGAAAGCTCAATGCGGCGGCGAACAATCGAGAGTATCAGGCGGTCAAGGATCAGATAGCCGCCGACACGCAAGCCAACAGCGTTCTTTCCGATGAGATTTTTGAAATCCTCGAAGGGATCGACAGCCTTCAGATCAAGCTTGCGGATCTTGAACGAGTCTGCAAGATGACCGAAGAGGACAGCGGCAAGGCGGAATCGCGGATTGCGGAACGCCTGGTAGTTCTCAAACGGGATTTGGAACGAGTCGAAGGGGAGTTAAAGGGAGCCGAGGCTGCGTTACCTGAGGACTTTGCAGCCATCTATCATCCGTTGGTAAAGACGCGTGGCGAGGAAGCTTTTGCGCCTCTCGACGAGCGATCATGTGGCGGGTGCAATACAGGGCTGCCCCCGCGAATTATCGACCAGTTACGCATGGGCAATCCAGTTGCCTGTTCGAGCTGCGGGCGTTGGATCTATCGACCCGAAGAGTAGCCCTGGCATAGTCAAGCCGGAGTCTACGTTGATAAACGACCAGCAAGGTGATCGCGGAGCAATCGCATTCGAGTCCGAACTACTAGGGCTCGATCCATTCCTCAGAGAGCGAGTCCGCCGAGTCACGCGAACGCCACGGGCTGCGAAGATCGGCTCCCTGCAACAAGCAAAGATCGCTCAATCAGTCGCATTCAATTCGGACTCGCCGGTGGTCTATTGGACGCATCATGCATTGCGTGTCGATGAGAACCCAGCGTTAGATGTTGCCATCGAGTTCGCCAAGTCGCTCGGGCGTCCCCTTTTTGTTTATCAAGGTTTATCGTCAAGTTATCGGTACGCTTCCGATCGGCATCATGTATTTCAGCTACAGAGCGCGAAGGACTTAGCAGAGGAGTATTCCAAGTTAGGGATACGTTACGGGTTGTTTGTCGAAACCCGTGAGGACACGACAGCGGTTTTGTTTGAGTTATGCAAACAGACCGATTGCTTAATCACCGAGGACTTTCCGGGTGAACCTACTGACCGATGGTTAGAGCGATTGAGTTATCTCGAGCACTTGCACCTCTTCGCTGTCGATACAGCTTGCGTCGTTCCGATGCAACTCGTTGGAAAGGCTTACGATCGAGCTTTTGCGTTTCGGGATGCAACCCAAAAGCTATATCGCGAGAGGATTTCGAGACCTTGGCCTGCGTTGCAGTCTTTGCCGCGTTATTACCAAGGAGCGTTGCCATTCGAGCCCGTCGATTGCAAGTCGCTTGAGCCATTGCAGTTCGTCTCGCGATGCGACATTGATCCGACGGTAGCACCAGTAGGAGATACCGTCGGTGGAACTCGCGCTGGTTACGCGCGATGGCAAGGTTTTCTCGAACGAGGTATTCGCAAGTATGCAGCGAAAAGAAACGATCCTTGCGCAGGAGTTTCGAGTCGCATGTCGGCTTATTTGCATTACGGCATGGTTTCACCAATGCGACTTGCGAGAGAAGCTCACGCGCTCGGAGCAGAGAAGTATCTCGATGAACTATTGATCTGGCGTGAGCTTGCCTACGGCTACTGTTTTTATCGCAAAGAGCATAACACGTTGAGCACCTTGCCGGCTTGGGCGCAAGAGACGTTAAGAAAGCACGCCAAGGATCCTAGAGAAGCGATCTATTCGTGGGAGAGGCTTGCGAGAGGAAAGACAAAAGATGCTTTGTGGAACGCTTGTCAACGAAGTCTGTTGAAGCATGGTGAGTTGCATAACAACGTAAGGATGACGTGGGGTAAAGCCGTAGCGCAGTGGACCAAGTCGCCCGAAGAAGCCTTAGGGATGCTCATCGATTTGAATCATCGCTATGCTCTCGATGGCCGCGACCCGGCTTCGTACGGAGGGATTCTATGGTGTTTAGGTGAATTCGATCGGCCGTTTCATCCCGAGCAAGAAGTATTAGGGACCGTACGAGGACGCTCGACGCAAGAGCATCTTCAGAGGATCGATCTCAAGGCTTTTGAAACGCATGTCGATCGGCCCGTTGGAAGTGGACCGATGCGAGTCGCAGTAGTGGGAGCTGGTATCGGGGGGTTGTTCTGCGCTAGAACGCTCAAGGACTATGGAGCCGAAGTAACGGTGTTTGATAAGTCGCGTGGCGTTGGTGGCCGAATGGCAACGAGGAGGATCCGCGACGGACTGCTGGTCGATCATGGACCCGCGATGATGCAATGGGATGCGAAAGAGACCAAGCATTGGGTAGAGTCATGGGAGGATGAGGGTGTGTTGCATCGTTGGCAAGGAAAGGTGATTTCCTCAGAGGGGAACAATTCTTTGACGCTTGAAGAGAATGGTGCAAGCAACGCGGAGGTACCTGTCGGCTGGGTAGGGGGGCGGGGTATGAGCGATTTAGCAAAGCACTTTGCGGTGGACTTGCCGTTGGTTCCGCAAACCCAAATTCAGTCGCTTCGGCGCGAAGGAGAGCAATGGTTCGTCAGTGGCATGACAAGTGGAATCGTCGATGGTGCAGCGAGTAAGCTTGATTCTGGCAAGCTTGAGAAAGCCCACGAAGCGGGGCCGTTCGATGCCGTTGTATTGAATATGCCACCGGTTCAGTGTGCGGCACTGTTAGGTCAACAGACATGGGATGCGATACGAATGTCACAAGAGAGCCATGTTGAACGAGGCTTGATCGGATCTCGAAGCAGTCGGTCTGAAGATTTCACGCAATGGCTAGAACCCGTTTGGGCAGTGATCATAGGTTTTAAGGAGCGATGGGACGTGCCGTTCGATGGCGTTCGGTTCACCAATCATGAAGTGCTTGAATGGATTGGGAGGGAATCGAGCAAGCCAGGTCGATTGAAACGCGATCTAGAAGGGAATGCGGATCAGGGGAGTGAGTACTGGGTTGTCCATAGCAACTCGAAGTGGGCGGAGTCACATATCGAGTTCACTGCACAGGAGGTCGCCGATCGGGTGCTCAGTGCAGTGCGTAAGATTTCGGGAGATACGATTCCCGAGGTTGTGGACTTGCAAGGTCATCGCTGGCGGTATGCGAGGGTGCGGGGAAGTGCCGGTACTGATTTGGGGCAAGTCCATGGCAGTAGGGCTTGGTGGTCCAGTCAGCAACGCATAGGGGTGTGTGGAGATTGGGTTCAGTTGGGGGCAAGAGGCGTTCAGGGGGCCATTGATTCTGGGGGTGCGATGGCTGGCTATTTGCTTCGAGAGTGGGTTGGTCGCCGGGTTGGACAGGGGACGTTTTATACGCCGGAGCTTTTTTAAAGATGAAGAGTCGGGGGGTACGGGGGTCAGGTTATGGGCGCAAAAACGCGCGTTGCTCCCCCTCGCCCGCTGGCGGGCGCAACGGAGTTGATGATTCTCTCTCCCCCTCGCCCGCTGGC
>JBJONT010000430.1:0-13220 GCA_046051705.1 Planctomycetota bacterium
AGATCTTGCGGCGTCGGTTCGCACTTTCTGCAACCCTCTGAAACAAAGGTTGCAACATCAAGCGAGTTCCTACATCCAAACCATCGATCGCACGACGCAGTTCCTCAAGCTCAGGTGCTACCTCCACGCCCGCAGCTTCCACACCCGCTCCAACCGATCCAGCCCCAACCAAGGAGGGGTCGACGGACGATGCGGATGCTTCATGCGTTTCGCGTGAACTTATAGGACGATTCATTCTTGGCTCAATTCATTTTCGAGAAATTCTGGGATGACCTTGCCGATCCTGACGATTGATCCTAGCTAGCGAAAACCTTGAAAGTTTTCCCCAAACCACAGACGAAACCATTGGATTGACTCACCTACAATGCGTCGTAAATCCTTGCTAGTCAAGAAGTTGCATTTTCTGCAAAGCCGTTGCAATCCATACAACCCGAACCTCGCCGGCCCGATTGAACTCCTCCTTTCGCTCTGGAGAAAAACCGCAAGTCCTGCTACAAGCGAGACTTAAGTCACTTTCAGCCACTTCGCACCCGCACCGCTACGGCCATTTAGCTCGTTTCGAGATTTTCTTTTCTAAAGTCGAACATGAGTCCGATTAAGCCGACAACTCGAAGATTGCCGCTCACGGTGCCCTTGCCTGTCGTGACAATCCTGCGTTTGCTCCTGCTGCTAAGACTCCTCGGCTGCGAACTGCACTCCGACGCATTCGCCCAACATGTCGACTCGTTCGACCAAGGCGCCCGACGCTTCTCCCTCTGGCGCGATGACGCCCGAACCGTGATGAGGTCGATCCAACAGCCAACCCCAACTCCAGCCGAACCCGGCGTGGAAACCATCGAATTCACCCACGGCAACGGTTCGTTTGTCTACCTGATCTCCCCAATCGAACCTTGCGCAATCATCCCTGAACTCAATGCCTCGATCCGAATCCGCAGCGCCCAAGCCGGGATGCGGATCGGACTGCGCGTCGTCTTCCCAAAAGCCCGCCACCCCGCCACCCATGCAGCCCTCACCGAAGTCGTCTTTGGGATCCCCAATGAAGGCGCAGGCCGTTGGTCAACCTCTGCAATCACCAACGTCGTCAACCTTCTCGAAGAACGTCAACGCTTCCTCCGCCGACTCTTCGGCCCCGACGTCGATCTTCGCGAACCCTACGTCGACGCAATTTTGCTAAGCGTCTACGGCTATCCCGGCACCACGAAACTTCAAGTCGACGACCTCGTGGTCGACGGCATGATCGCACCAAGCACCCTTGCAATGGAGTCCTCCAGCGATCCCGCAACTGCAACGCTCGATGAACCTCCAAGCGAACGATTGCGCCGGATCCAACAGACCGTTCCGCGATGGATCCAACATCAAGGCGAAAGCCTTCCTTATCTGCAATCGCTCGGTTTCAATGCCGTTGTAGCTCGAAACCCAAACGATCCGCTAATTGCCGATCAAGCCATCGCAAGCGGAATGAGCGTCGTGGCCCCCCCCCCGTCCCTCATCCCATCCGAGGATCAAGCAGCCAGCTATGAACACATCTCCGCTTGGCTGCTCGGCCTGGCTCTGAACCAGAACCAATTGCCCTCCTCTCGCGATCGTGTCGCCCAACTGAGCCGCTTCCCTAAAACGCTCGCTAAACCGACGATCGCCGAAGCTTGGGAACTCTACGGCACTTACAGCCAACTCAGCGATTGGCTCGCGGTACCGACCCCTTTGCCAACCACTGTGCGTTCCAGCAAAGAAAGCGCCGATCTGATGCTCAATCAACGCGCTCCGATCTCCGCTCGTAACCTACCGATGACTTCCCTCTGGACGCAACCCTCGAACGAATGGCTCGCACAACGCGCCATGGCTTCCTCTACCCTCGGTCGAGACCCTTGGCTACTTGTCGACCACGACCGACTCCATACCCGATTGCAATGGATCCGAAGTGTCATGCAAGGAGCTCGCGGATGGATCTTTCGCTCTCCTTCGTCACTCGACGCAGGAAGCGATACGGCAAACGCCCGCGCTGAAACTTTTGCAAACCTCAATCGCGAAATCGATCTGCTACTACCCTGGATCCAAGCCAGCGAGTCGGCTTGGACTCCCATCGCGACCTCGTCGAATGCCCACTCCGCAGCGATGCTCGAAACACCCGCAAGCCAACTGGTACTCGCCGTCGCTTCGGGAGAATGGGATACGATCTGCTCGCCAGCACCAAACGCCGAACGGCTCACCCTGACCATTCCCGTCGGAGGCCAACCACGCCAAGTCTACCGAATCACACACGGTGACCTAGAACGACTCCCGACTCAACTCTCTCCCGGGGCAATGCAGATCACCATCGATCAACCCGCACTCATCGAACAAGTCGTCTCGATGGTCGATACCGGTCCGCTGAACTACCTGCGAGACGCTTTGCGACGCCAAGCACCCTCGCTGATCGAGAACAACATCGACACCGCCGGCCAACTGATCCAATTAGCTCAAATGACCCTCGTCGCCCGACAACTCCCCTCCTCGGAACCCGATTGGGACTCTGTCCGCGAAGCGCAGTCGGCTCACCGTGCCGCCCTACAACTTTTGGCTAACTCCGAACTGCCAAGGGCTTCCCAAGCCGCACAGCGAGCAACGACCCTTGCTCAACGAACCATCCGCAACTCCTGGAACGTTGCACACGAACAATTTCCAAGTATCAACAGCAGCCCGCTGATCGCCTCTCCTCTCTCGCTACCGCTTCACTTTGAACTCGACCGCGTCCTACAAAATCGAACTTGGCAATCCCTCCCCTTGCCAGGGGTCCCCTTCTCGGACCTTTCCGCATGGCAATCAGCCGGCTGGGAAAGCAACCACCGCCTGACAGACTCGGTCAACTCTTCAATCGAAATGCAAACGGCCGCCGGCCCAAACGCACAACCTACCCTCATCTTGCAATCCACAAGCAGAACCGGACAACCGATCCCCACCGGCTACGCGGGCGCAAGCATGCGGATTACCAGCCCTACAGTCGAACTTCCAGCCGGTGCACTCGTCCACATCGAAGGACTCGTACTCGTCGAGTCCCCCTCGAATGAATCCCAAAGCGGACTGCTGGTGTGCGATAACATGGGGGGAGAAGCACTCGGGCAACTGATCTCTTCCTACGACGATCAAAACACCAACAATCCACCACGCACGAACGCCGGTCCAAGCTGGAAACGAATCAGCCTATTTCGAATGATCACCGACGAGAGAAAACTTGAACTCTACTTCGAAACCCGAGGCGCTGTTCGAGCGATGATCACAGACCTATCCCTCGAATGGATCACTCCTTCGCAAAATCGAAATCTTCCGATCAGCACAAGCTCCGAATCTACGTTGCTGGTCCCATCCGCCCCGCTACCCGGGGCTCCGGTTATCCCTGACTAAAGCGAACGTACGGCGAGATTGATTTACTTCGATCCAATCCCTGCGTTGCGCACACGTACCGAAAAGACACTATCCGACGCGGTAATAAAAAGTGTCTTGCGATCAGCCCCACCCAAACACACGTTAGCACTCCAGCCCTTGGGCACCTTGATCGTCTCTATCAACTCTCCCTCGGGATTGTAAACATACACCCCTGCTGATCCGGTCAAGTACACGTTCCCCTCGCTATCGAGTGTCATTCCGTCCGATCCCTGCTGGCAAAAAACACTCCTGTCCAACAACTCCCCATCCCGTCCTATCGTGTACCGATACGTCTTGCGATCCCCGATATCCGCAACGTACAACAATCGCTTCTTCGCATCTCCGATGATTCCGTTCGGCTGCACCAAAGCATCATCGACACATACCAAATTCTCACCGTTGCGATCGACCTTATAAACGGATTGCTTCGCCTGTGGCTGCTTCTTGTGCTCCCACCAAGGACGCTGATAATACGGGTCGGTAAAGTAAATCGTACCGTTGCTATCTAACCACACATCGTTCGGGCCATTGAGTCGCACCCCCTGAAACTCCTTGAGCAACACCCGATGCTTCCCCTCCCGATCCAATTCCCACAATTCGTTCGCTTCGTCCGCACAAGCAATCAGTTTGCCATCCGGAGCAAAATACATCCCATTGCTCCTCCCCGCAGGCTTGAGAAAATCCGACACACTCCCATCTACCGAAATCTTGACAATACGATCGTTCGGCTGATCCGTGAAAAATACATTTCCTTCCCCATCGACACTCGGCCCTTCGGTAAACTTGTACCCATCGGAAACCAACTTTACGTCCCCCTCCGTCACCCGCTTGAGAGACTCTTGCTTAACTACAGCCCCATTCGCAGCCCCGTTCGCAGAGCCGTTCGCAAACACCAAGCCATCGCCCAGCGAGCAGAAATGAGTCAAACTCACCCCAAAGCAAACGCTCAAACCTACGACTCCCAACCCCGACACTCTTTTTGACCGCAGCATGTTATCTTCTCTCTTCACTTCACGTCGCTCTTGGTTCACCCAAGCTTCACAACCTACCGATCCATCCTGTTTCCACAATCCCCACGAGTGTACCTTGAATCCGCAGCGCCGAAAACCAAGCCGAAGTTCTAGACTGTTTTCTTTTCTAAGCCTGCTTGCTATCGGACAGGCAACCCAACCCCACACCGCTCTGGGGGATTGGCCTGAATTTCGTGGTCCAAACCAGAACGGCACTATCGCAAATAACCCCAACCTACCGATCGAATGGGCCGATGGTGATTCGACCCAAAAGAATGTCGTTTGGAAATCACCGACAAAAGGACTCGGCTGGTCCTCACCGGTCATCGTCGCTGATCGCATCTACATCACTTCGGCTCAAGCCATCCGGCCCGCAGATGCCAATAGCGATTCAACCACCACAGACACCAATCTCAGCGACCTCGCCTTGCCCCAATCGCTTCACGTTTGCTGCTACAGCCTCGCCGATGGCTCCCTGATTTTCGACAAGAAAGTCTTCGAACAACCACCCAATGCTCCAGCGATCCACAAGAAGAATTCTCACGCAAGCCCAACGATTGTCGCTCACCGCGCAGCAAACTCACCAGTCACACGACTCTATGCTCACTTCGGACACCAAGGCACTGCGTGCTTGTCGACCGACGGTGAACTCATCTGGACGAACACCGACCATTCTTACCCACCCGTTCACGGCAACGGCAGCTCGCCAATCATCGTCGATGAAAAACTCATCCTCACCCTCGATGGAGCCGAGACCCCTTACACCCTCGCTCTCGATATCCAAACCGGCAAAGACGTCTGGAAAACACCTCGAGATGTCACCACCGATCGCTCCTTTTCGTTCGCAACACCACAAGCCATCGTCGTACAAGGCAAAACGCAAATCATCTCCGCCGGTGCTGATATTGTCCAAGCTCTCGAACCGGCGACGGGCAACGTTCTCTGGTCGGTTCATTACAGCGGTTTCTCCCTGATTGTCCGACCTTTGTACCACCAAGGACTCGTCTTTATCAGCACCGGTTACAACACTCCAAAACTATTGGCAATCGATCCTACCGGCGAAGGGGATGTCACCGAAACGCATGTTCGATGGACCGCCACCAGCGGTGCTCCCAACACCCCATCGCTGATACCGATGAACAACCAAATCATCATGGTCAGCGATGGTGGAGTAGCTACCGGTCTACTCGCCTCCGATGGAACGAAGCTTTGGCAAAAACGACTCGGCGGCAATTACTCGGCGTCTCCCTTAGCTTCCGGGAATCGCGTTTACTTTCAAAGCGAATCGGGAGAATCCATCGTGATGCAAATCGACGACGAACCTACCGAACTCTCCAGAAATTCCCTACCCGGACGGGTCTTCGCTTCCTATGCGATCGAACAAAATGATTTAGTCATTCGGACCGAAGAAGCCCTCTATCGAATCAGCAATTCCACATCGCCATGATGCACTCTTCCTTGCCCCGGCCAAGCCGCTGGTTCCTATCGTGCATCGCCGCCTTAATCATCATCCTCGCCCTCGCGATAGTCTTTGCGCTGGCATTGACGCTAAGGCAAAACGCTCGGCTGCGATCCGCCATGATCTCCGGAAGCTCTATGGAGCCGACACTTCATGGTCCTAGAGTCATTACGAAATGCCCCGCTTGCAAACGCGATAACCAATGGACCAGCGATACGTGGATTGCAAACCGTGAACTCAAATGCCAATTCTGCAACGAATACGTCGATAACTCCAACGTCGAGCATCTACCCGGCCAAACGATCACCTACGTCCCAACGCTACTGGTCAACCAAAAAGGATTGCTACCCCAAGGTGCACCGCGATCGACACTCCCAGTCCACCGCTGGGAACTGGCTGTCATCCGAAACAAAGATGATGAGTTAGGCCAAGTCAAACGGGTCGTCGGTCTACCTGGCGAACAAGTCAGCATCAAAGATGGTCGTATATGGATCAATGGAAACCGGATCCTCCCATCTCCAACAGCTTTCCTTCATCAAGCCATCCCGGTTGCAAACTGGACGAACCCAGCGACGAGTACCAACTCGAATAACACCACTTCTGTTGACGAATTCCTCTCCTCAATCTCCTTCCCTATCGCGAACAACCTTCCGATCAACGCCTTCGACTCCCACCAAATCATCCCCGCTTTCGACGTCGGTATCGCCCTGCAACTCCGAACGAACGAACCTTCATGGAACCTACACCTGACCTTTCAAATCGACGAAGACCCGATCCCGATCGAAGTCTCCACTTACGAACGGACGACCACCATCCATATCGGCTCGGTCTCTATGGCCTCCTTACCAAAGAACTGGATTCTCGACTGGCTACAATTCCTGATCCTCGGCGATACGCTTGTCATCCTCGATGCCAAACAAGAACTCGGTAGAATGCCGTTGGAAACCTTCGTCGAATCCCACCGACGAGTCGGCAGTAAACCACTGAACGCAAGCCGAGTTCGATGGACAAAGGTCCCCTTGATCGATCCGACCAACCTTTTGAAACGAGTCCTAATCTATCGCGGCCGAATCTACCGCGGCGCAAATGATTCCAACTCACAAGACTTCCCTGCTGATGACGGATGGGTTGTCCTAGGTGATAACGTGTCGATCTCCGACGACTCACGAACAGCCGAAGCATCCAGCGTCCGTATACAAAAACAACAACTCCAAGGTGTACTTCCCGAACCACCATCTCTTATGCACAACTTGCTCCAACCATGAACTTCAACAATCAATCCTTCTCCGGCGGAGTCTTTCACCCTTCCATACCCGGCGGCCGCGCGGGGGCTCAGATCTCCATCAATCGAGGTGAAATCATCGCCTATACCCTTGGCGATGGACAACCCACATTCTCCATCCCTATAAACCAATGCCAACTCGAACTCGGCGGTGCCTCCGGTCGAATGCTCTTCTGCCGAACCCATGATGGCCAACTGACGATCTTCTCCGAAGACAAACAGTTCGCGAAAGCACTCGAACTTCATTCTGGTGGCCTTCTTGGCGATCAAATCAGCACCATGAAGAAAGCCTTGAGGGCTGAGTCCAGCCGACTCGGCTTTTGGATCGTGGCGGGCTCAATCGCTTGCGCCCTGCTCCTGTTCATCGGCTACTTTGCCATGATATGGGCAGCCAAAGCTACCATCGCCTCGTTGCCAATCTCCATCGATGAGAAAATCGGGAAACTTGCCATGGACTCCATGGAAGTCGGCAAGCGACTCGACCCGGCTCACCCCGCAAGTAAACTCGTCCAATCCATCGTCGATAAACTGCAACCCCACGCGGCTATCCCACAAATGAAATTCAAAGTCGTCGTCGTCGAGGACCCACAAGTCAACGCGTTCGCCCTTCCGGGTGGACAAATCGTCGTCTTCACGGGACTTATTCGCGAAGCGAAGTCTGCGGAGCAAATCGCCGGCGTTCTAGCCCACGAAATGTCTCACGCAACACTGCGGCACGGGCTCCAAAGCGTCGGGCAATCACTCGGGATCGTCGCAGCGATCCAACTCTTCGTCGGCGATATCGGCGGCTTAGTTGCCCTCGGCGCTCAAATCGCTCAACAGTCGATCCTCACAAGCTACAGCCGAACTTCGGAGACCGAAGCTGATCTCGAAGGTGCTCGCATGCTTCATGCCGCGAAAATCGACCCCCAATCCATGGCAGAGTTCTTCGGATTGCTCAAAGAGAAAGAAGGAGACATCCCCGATGCTATCGCCTGGATCAGCACCCACCCTCAACACACCACCCGTATCGAAAATATCCGAAATCACCAAAAATCCTTCCCTGCAACTCAGTACGAACCCCTAGAACTTAATCTCAAAGAAGCCCAAGACGCGTTATAATGAGCCCCGCAGATCTCCACCGGAATCTGCGACTACTCCTCCTTATGCGATGCTCATGAACTCGAGGTACGCCATGCAAGTCGATATCAGAAATCGTCCATCGTTCGCAAATCTACTGGTTCAATTCTCCCCGGGCGATTCGATTATCGCCGAAGCCGGAGCGATGGCCACCATGAGCTCAAACGTCGACATGAAGACACGCCTCAACGGCGGATTCTTCGGGGCGATCGCCCGACGACTCTTCGGCTCCGAATCAATCTTTATCAACGAATTCTCCGCCAGCTCACCAGGCGAACTAGTACTGACTCAACCTTTTCCAGGCGACATCGTTTGCACCGAACTCCAAGGCAATACCCTGCTCTTGCAACCCGGCGCATTTATCGCTTGCGACCCGACCGTTCGGCTATCCCTCGGCTGGGCCGGCATCCGCAGCTGGATCGCAAGAGAAGGCCTGTTTCGTATCAAAGTCACAGGTCAAGGTCGCGTATGGTTCGGTGCCTACGGCGCCATCTTCGAAAAAGAAATCACCGGCGAACATATCGTCGACTCCGGACACCTCGTCGCCTACGAACCTACCATCTCCATCAATGTCGGCCTCGCCGGCGGAATCTTCACAAGCTTCTTCTCCGGCGAAGGTGTCGTCACTCGCGTTCGAGGCCAAGGGAAAATCTATATGCAAAGCCGATCCTTCGACGGACTAGCTGCTTGGACCAACTCCCACCTTCTCTAATCTAATTCCATACGCTCGAAATCAGCCCATTCGCTCGAACTCAGGAGCCAAACCAAGCCATGCGACACGAAATGCTTTGCCGACCTGCCGCGACCGCTGTGCAATTCAAACTTGACCAAGGCGAATCGCTCACCTGCGAAGTAGGTGCAATGATCGCTATGTCCTCCGGACTCACTGTCCAGACAACCTCCAAAAGCCGAGGTGGAGGAGGCGGAATCGTCAAAGGTCTCAAACGGATGTTCTCAGGTGAAAGCTTCTTCCTCAACCACTTCACCGCCGAAGCCCCCGAGCAAACACTCCTCATCGGACCGACCATGCTAGGTGACTGCGTCCACCACGCGATGCGAGGCGGGACGATGATCATCCAAGGCTCCAGCTGGCTCGCCTCCTCACCCGACATCGATATCGATACCTCCTGGCAAGGCTTCTCCTCGGCGTTCTTCTCCGGTGAATCGATGTTCTGGGTGAAATGCAGCGGCCAAGGAGATCTGTTCATGAGCAGCTACGGTGCAATCCATTGCATCGACATCGATGGCACCTACACCATAGATACCGGCCACATCGTCGCGTTCGAAGATACTTTGAAATTCAACATCGGAAAAGCCAGCCGAAGTCTCATCGGGAGCTTCCTCGGTGGCGAAGGACTCGTCTGTAAATTCCAAGGTCAAGGCAAACTCTATTACCAGTCCCACACGCCTCCCGCACTAGGCGCATTGCTCGGCCCAAAACTCAAACCGAAATAACACACTGACTTTCAAATCTCATCAACCACCGACTCACAGTTCACACTCTGAGCCCTTATCACTCCCCAATATCTATTCAATCTAGCGAACTTCCTACGGAGTCACCCATGACATCCAACCTGCAATACGAAATCCAACTGCGCCCCGATTTCTCAATGCTCAAAGTCCAGCTTGAACAAGGCCAGAAAGTTTACGCGGAACCTTCTGCAATGGCCGCTATGAGCCCAAACCTAAAACTCAAAGCAGGTTTCAAAGGTGGAGCGTTCAAATCCCTCGGCCGCTTCTTCGGCGGAGAGAGCATGATCGTCAATACCTTCAGCGCCGAGAATGGCCCAGGCGAAATCCTCTTTGCCCCAGGACACATGGGCGATACACAACATTACAGACTCACCGGAGGATCACTCTACCTCCAACGCGGTGGATATATGGCCAACAGCGAAGGTGTCGAAATCACCGGAAGCTGGCAAGGTGCTAAAGGATTCTTCAGCGGCGAAGGACTTGTACTGCTAAAAGCCACCGGCAACGGAGATGTCTTCTTCAACTCCTACGGCGCAATCCTTGAAATCGACGTCCAAGACGACTATATCGTCGATACTGGGTTCATCGTTGCCTTCGAAGATACCCTGCAATACAACGTCTCCGTGTTGCCCGGCTTGCGCGGCGGCGGTTTCAAACGACTCTTCTTCAGCGGCGAAGGACTCGTATGCCGCTTCTCCGGACAAGGCAAAGTCTGGATCCAAACGCGGTACGTCACCCCCTACCTATCCTGGATCAATCAGTACCGACCACAACAAAGCAAATAACCCCACACCCTCCTTCCCTTCCCCCGCCCCACCTATCCTTCCCCTTCTTTCCGTCCCCTCCTTCCCCCTCTTCCCCTCTCTGTGCCTCTGTGCCTCTGTGTTTCAAAAAGCCCCCAAGACCGCGCGTCATTTGGAAACACAGAGACACAGAGTACACGGAGATTTATGTCTTCGGCCTACGGCCAAACCTTCCCCCGCCCCACCTATCCGTCCCCTTCTTTCCGTCCCCTCTTCCCCTCTCTGTGCCTCCGTGCCTCTGTGTTTCAAAAAACCACTCCAAAATCCTCAAGGCCCCGACATCCGGAATGAAACCAAGCGTGAATTGTTCGCCGAATCAGTGATCTTTGCGACCGCTTTGATGTTCCCCTTCCCAGCCGTCAAACCAACCGGAGCAGTGATGAGAATCGGAAGTAACTTCGATTCGTTCGGTCCAAGCTCCGGTTGGACATCGCTCCAGTGAACCACAGCCGTCGCCGGCTCAAGCATCTCGATGGTGTACTTCTCAGGAATACTCGTTCGATTCGTCAGCCGAACTCTAAAGTTATTCTGCAACGTTCGGGATGCTAACACGGTATACGGCACACCTGGACTCGGAATGATCTTCGCATCAAAAGAAAACTTGGTCGACAACATCACCAGAAACAAAGTTGCCGTCGTCAAGATCAACATCGGGTATATCAACGTTCGAGCACGAAGCCACGAATGGGGTTTGCCATCCAAAGCATCTTGACTGGAATAACGAATAAGCCCCTCTGGCTTCTTGATCCGACGCATCACATCATCGCAAGCGTCGATGCATTGAGTGCAGTGAATGCACTCCATTTGCAACCCGTTGCGAATGTCGATACCAGTAGGACAGACCGCTGTGCAGTGACCGCAATCGATGCAGGCACCTTGCGCACCCGCAGCACTCTTCCCTTTGTGACGCGGCTCCCCTCGATGAATGTCGTAAGTGACGATCAAGCTCTTACGATCCAACATCACCGATTGAAATCGGCCGTATGGACAAGCGACCATGCAGAGCTGCTCACGGAAGAACATGAAGTTGTACATCAATCCAAAAGTTGCAGCAGCCATCACACCAAAGGCCATTGGATGTTGCTTCGGTGTCATCTGCATCCACTGCGCAAGCCGATCTGTCCCCACAAAGTAACTCAGGAAAGTATGCGCTAGGAACAGGCTGCAAATGAGGTAAACGATGAATCGAGCCGTCTGCAAAAGCGTGTTCAAAGACTTCTTAGGCTTACCCCCCTTCCCTGCTGTCCCAGAGAAAATTCGATCGATCGGACGAAACAGGAACTCCAAGTAGACCGTCTGCGGACAGCCCCAACCACACCACAATCGACCACCGACGGCGGTGATAAACATCACCGTGAAAAAAACAGATAACATCAGCAGAAGAAGCAAATCCGTATCGGTCGGGTAAAACGTATGCCCGAAAAAAGTAAACTCCCTAGCTACGATGTCAATCAAGACAATCGGCTTGCCTCCGATCCGAAGATGCGGCAGCGTGACAAAGAACGCGATTAGCGCATAAGCCAGAAAACGACGCCGCTGCCAGTACTTGCCTTTGGCTAAAGCCGGATTGAGCCAACGACGCTTCCCGTCGCCCTGAAGCGTCGGCAAGACCATCTCATCGGCAGGCAGAAGAGGACTATTTGGATCGATAACATTTAACGAGCGATTCCCAACTGAGGAATCGCCCGATGGTGTGCCGGACATCGTTGTGGTTTGATGACTCGCAATAATCGAGACAAGGATCGAGACAGGAATCGAGGCGATAATCGTAAAGCTTTGTTTTGCTCTAACTCATCATCGGATGATTACTGAGCATGGACAAGGATCATTGATTTCGAATACCTCGAATGCAGCTGTTTCTTTCTGTCGCACCACACGTAATTAACACATGAAAAACTGTGCCAAACTGGAAATTAAGATTGTGCAGCAAGCGATGTCACAGATGTATCCGATGCGAAGCTTGCTCGATGCCAACCTCCTCGCAGCCCCCTATTGGTACTCAACACCCTTGCCCTCAAGAAATACCGCTATCTTCTCAAGGGTATCCAAGTTATCCACGTCCGCTTCGTGCGCTTCGATCCGAATGGAAAACGTGGTCTCCAAATATTCCACAACCCGAAGCGTTGCTAGCGAGTCAAGAACCCCACCAGTGATCAATGGAGTCGAATACAACAGTTGACTCGGATCCTCACCAGGCAAAAACTCCGAAAGTATGAACTGCTTGATTGTTTCCTGCGCGGATTCTCTAGTCATGGTGCGTTCGTGCTGCTCGGTTGGTTAAGTTCATCTCTCGACTCGGTAGTTGTCGAAGCGGACGGATTCTGGAAAAGCTCTCGATGGGCATTAAGCTCTCTGTAAAGTCGCTCGTAGATCAACCGATGCCCCATCGCATTGGGGTGGTTGTCATCGCTGGAAACGCGAACGTCATCGACCGGGTAACCATTATAAATACCAGATAAATCAAACGTAACGTCAAACCCCGCTTCACTTCCAAGTTGAACCAACTTGGCAACCTGATCCGGGTCGTTCTCCTGCGGCCTAGAAGGTATCACAACCAACACGATCTTTATACCGCGCCGATGGCATAACTCGACCGCCTTGCGAAAGTAGGTGGATAACAACTCATCCCATTTCGGAAACAGTAACGACTGTATCTCCTCTGATGCCATACCCGG
>JBJONT010000431.1:0-3105 GCA_046051705.1 Planctomycetota bacterium
ACTTGGTCGACACAAAGCAGTACCGCACCGCAGCCAATACGGCGATGGGTTGGAAGAACGCCAACTCTACGGAGCGAGATGACGCGGTTGCTGCGCCGCGCCGGGGTCTCGGGTTGGCCACGATTGTTCCATTCTGTAAAGCTTGAATAGGGGCGGGCCAGCCCGCAGACCGAGCTCCAACGAGAGTTTCCGCTACACGTGGTGTGCGCGTGGCTTGGCAACTCGCCAAGAATAGCGCAGCAGATTTATTTGCCGCTTACTGAGGATGATTCTGCTAGGGCGGCAGGGGTGAAGAAGGTGATGGTTCCTACGATCATTCATCACGCAGCATTAGCTTCGGAACGTGAATAGTATTTCAGAAGTGACCAAAACGCAGTCCCAGATAGCAATACAGGCGGAATGACGCCAAAGCCGAAGTATCCGAGGGCCAAGGGGAGTTCGCTCCAATTCTCTCCAACCATGACAACTGCGCAACCAACTGTAAACAAAACAGCCCAACATAGTGCAGCGCTGTGAATCGAGTAAGCATTCAAAGCGTTTACGCGACGGAGATAAAAAGCTATTGGCATTCCAATCATCCCCGCTACGACATAGCAACTTACGACGCCGATCGTTAATGCTATGACCGGCAATATAAGCATGCTTGCCGGGTTGACTTCAAATCCGAATACTTCACCAACAATTCCGATCAACAGAACCAGTGCCACAAAGGCAATCGGAGCGACGGATGGCGACCAGAGATAAGCCTTCCACATCGCTCGATTAGATGGCCGTAGGCTCCAGATGGTGGTGCTATCATGCTGGATCGTAGGTTCATATGGATTGTCGTCGGCCATTTCTTATTCAACTATTCGAGTTAGTGAAAAAAATTCGATTTGGAAATGGCGGAGCCTTCTCCATGTTTCGCGAATCAAGTTTCTTAGCGTGGAGAGATAGAATCGCCCGAAGTGCAATGATATATGCCACTTGCGAACCGATCAATCAATGGATCGAACGGTAGGAGCCATGCCTTGGTTCTAAGAGATCACACAGATAGTTCGAATCCTACACCCTCTATCGGCATGGATTGGGGCTATCGGCATATTCAAAACCCGTACATTTTAACGACTCGTGCGACTCGAAAGACGACTCGATTTGGGCAGTGCGACGCGCGCAGTTACACCTCTTGGTTCCGAAATTGTATCCCGAAGAAATGCGGCTTTCCCGTGTTGCCGAACGAACAAGCATAACGTAGAGTGGTAGTACATTGTACTAACCACGGAGAAGTCGACATGCAGAAGACTCTGACCAAACACGGAAACAGTTACGCCCTAGTCATCGATAAGCCCATTATGGACTTGTTGCGAATTACGCCCGAAACCCCTTTCGAAATCATGAGCGATGGACAGTGCCTCGTCCTGACGCCCGTTCGTGATCCAAAGGAGGAAAAGAAGTTTCAGAAAGCCCTGGAAACACTCCACGGCCGATTTGGGCGTGCGATGAAGAAACTCGCCGAGTGAGGGACTCATGTTACAACCATGGTTCCTAGACATCGATCATACGATGCGACTTCATCGCAGCTTGATCGAAACCTACGGTGGAAGTGAAGGTATTCGAGAAGTGGGGCTCCTACACTCCGCGCTTGCAATGCCTCAATCCTCTTTTGGTGGCGAATTTCTGCACTGAGATCTATTTGAGATGGCGGCTGCCTATCTCTACCACATTGTTCAAAACCATCCGTTCATCGATGGAAACAAACGTACCGACGCGGCTGCTGCAATCATTTTTCTTTCCATGAATGATATGGAGCTCATCGTTGAGGAAGAAACCCTTGTCGATTTGGTTTTACAGGTTGCCTGCGGCGCGGTCGGCAAACAGGAAGTTGCATCGTTTATGAGAACTCACGTACAGCCAGGTCGCTCTGCCGAGGATTCTTGATTGCTCGAACGAGTTTCACGAGAAGCTCAAGGCCAAGGGGATGGCCACGACAACGATCCACAAGCGGATCCAATTCGCTCGGCAATTCATGCACGATGCGGTCGACTGGAAGATCATCGATGAAAACCCTTTCTGCAAAGTAAAGACGCAGAAAAGCTCGGTGAAGGTCAACGAGTTTGTGCCACGCGAAGTGGTCGACAAACTGATAAAGAAGGCCAACCCGGTCTGGCAAGTGATCTTGGGGTTGAGTCGCTACGGTGGGCTGCGGACACCTTCGGAAACACTATCGCTTCGATGGGACGACATTGCCTGGGAAATGAACCGGATGAGCATTCCAGAGCCGAAGGTCAAGCATCACGAAGGTCGCAGCATTCGCAGCTGCCCGATCTTTCCCGAGCTGCGGTCGATCCTCGACGAAGCGTTCGAGATCTTCGGCGACAGGAGCGAATATGTGGTAGCCGCTCCGAAGTATCGAGCGGCAGCCAACGCGATGGGTTGGAAGAACGCCAACCTACTAACTGAATTGAGAATTGAGAATTGAGAATTGAAATCCCTGCGGGTCGGCGTGTTCTTAATAATTCTCCATTATCAATTTTCCATTCTCAATTCCTAGGTCACTGAGGATGATTTCGCAAAGGCGGCTGGGGCGAAAAAGGTGATGGTGTGAGTGGCTAGCGGTTTCGGGGAGGGTGCCCGGCAACGGGCGTCCTTACCCGATTTCGTTCGCATTTATGCGAGCATCGAAAGTCATTTCTCGATTGCGTTTGGATTGTTAAACTTAATTCCGGAAGACCCGTCAGGTCTAGTTTCCCAGTCGATTGTTGCCCCGTCAAGATACACCGAGCTTTTGGTGTCCGTTATCAACAGGAATCCATTCGAGTCGTCGACGATATCGGATTCAGTAGGTTTCACGTCGTCAATCTTTAAGTCGTACATGAATCCGGTTGGGCCATCATTCTTGACGGAAAGTCTAATGTATGACCTTTGGTCGCCGTTCAGAGGCAATTGAATCGACCGCCTGCGGTTGATCGCAACCGCGCTGCAGAAACACGGTGCAGAGAAGTATCGCCAAACGGTATTGAGGTTTCATGTGCACCTGAGCAAACGAACGGCAGCATTCATCGAGTCGCCGGGGTTGAGCCACCATGAGGGAGCGGCTGATCGGCGACTTCGATGCAATGCTTTGTT
>JBJONT010000432.1:0-11312 GCA_046051705.1 Planctomycetota bacterium
GTTTGGCACGGATGCCATTTTTCGCGATTTGTATAAGCCGTTCTAGATCAAACCAGCGAGCCCCATCACACGCCCACTAGCCCCAAGCACTCCGCCACCTTGATTGCGGTTCAATCCGAGCTTCGGGCTTCTGCTCTTATTCCTGCTCCTTCACTTACTTGGGTAGCAGGAATAGATTCGCTGAGTACTAGTTATTCGGCCGCTTCGGATTCATCACTGGAGTCCGAATCGGGAGCACCCGTGGAGCCGATTTGCTGGACGGCTGCTTGTCCGAGCCTTGCGCAGAAATCGCCAAAGGACTCCGTGCCGGATCGCTGTTCCTTGAAAGCCACAAACAGCGGCTTGAGAGTAGAAGCGATCGATTCAAGAGGGATGAGATCTTTGTAGATATACGCGAGGCGAGTTCCCAGGCGCGATCCGCCGACAAACACGGTGTATTTGCCTTTAGCTTTTCCGACCAAGCCGATGTCGGCATTGTAGGGGCGGGCGCAACCGTTCGGGCATCCGGTCATTCGGACGGTGAAGAGTTCTTTGTCGAGTTCAAGCTCATTGAGGACGACTTCCATTTGGTCGATGACTTCTGGCAGAGCGCGTTCGCTTTCGGTGATTGCCAAGCCGCAGGTGGGGAGTGCGACGCAAGCGATAGACCAGCGGCGAACATTGGAAATGTCTTCTGTGAGGGGCAAGCCTCGTTTTTTGATCAGGTTCTCGAGTTTCGAGCGGTCTTTAGGATCGATATTGCAGAAGAGAATGCTTTGATGCGCGGTCAGCCGCAGTTCTGGGTTGAACGTTTCGCAGATATCTCGAAGGGCTGTTTTCCAAGCTCGGTTATCGTTGTCGTATAGCCGGCCATTTTCAACGTTGAAACCGTAGAACCAGCGGCCGTCTTTTTGGTCTTCCCAACCCATGTGATCACGGTGTTCGGTGACGTCATCCGGGGTGCAATCTTGCAGCTTGCTGCCGTAATAGGTTTCGACTTGGTGACGCATCCATTCGATACCACGGTCGTGTACCAAGTACTTCAAGCGTGCGCGTTTGCGATCATCGCGATATCCGAAATCCCTTTGCACTTTAACAATGGCTTCTGCAACCGCTACGGCTTGTTCGGGGGTAACGAAGGCGAGTTTTGTGGCCAAGCGGGGGAACGTTTTCTTCGCGCTTGGAGTTACACCTAGTCCACCGCCGACGAGTACGTTGTAGCCGATGACATGACCATCTCGGACAACGGCGATGAAGCCCATGCAATTGGTGTATACGTCGGTGCAATTGTCATCGCTGATGGCGATTGCCGTCTTGAGTTTACGAGGCAGGTAGGTCTTGCCGTAGATCGGTTCGATTTCTTCGTTCGATCCACCTTCGAGGGTTTCGTTACCTGTGTCCAAGTCCTTTAGCCATAGTTCGTAGTAGGCTTTGGTGCGTGGAGATAGGTGGTCGGAGATGTCGAGTGCGAGCTTTTGGACAGCGGGGCGAATGTTGTCTTGGATTGGGGCTGGGCAAGCCATGGTATTTCGGTTGACGTCACCGCAAGCTGCGAGGGTGGTCATCATTGTGGCATTGATGCGCTGCATGCAATCGCGGAGATCTGATTTGAGAATACCGTGCAGCTGTAGACCTTGCCGGGTCGTAATTTTGAGGGTTGAATTTCCGATCGTATCGCAGATGTCGAGGTGTGCGAGAAGCTGTTCGGCGGTGAGGATACCGGCAGGGATTCGGGAACGAACCATGAACGAATAGGCTTTCTCCGATTTGCCAGATTCGGTGGCTCCTCCGCGTGCTTCACGGTCGTCTTGCTGGTAGGTCCCGTGGAATTTTAGAAGTTGCAGATCGTCTTTACCAAAGTGGGTGGAATCGGTTCGGAGTTCCGAGCCGATGGATCCACGAAGGTGGTGGCTGGCGTCTTTGATCAACTCTACGGCACTGAGTTTCGTGGCATCCGACATGATGAAAAATAGTTCCTACCTGAAGCTGGATGATTGATTCGCTGCGATTGTTGTTCGTTGCGATGATTCTTTGTTGCAGTGATTATTCTTTGCAGCTTGGAGATTATCCTAAGTTGGCGCAACGAATCTAGCTCAAAGCCACTACGCATTGCCAATCCTTAGGTTATAACAGAGCGGCTTATTTTTGGCTTTCGGTTCGTGGGCATTGGTACGGAAAAACTCCAGCATGAGTGCAAGAATTCTTGATGGAAAGGCGATTGCCAACACGTTGCGAGGGGAAACGGCCCAGGGGGTCGAAGCGTTGTTTTCCAGGACTGGGGTTCGCCCACAATTAGCAGCGGTTTTAGTAGGGGATGACGCGGCGAGCCAAGTGTATGTTCGCAACAAAGAAATCGCTTGCGAGAAAGCTGGGATCGCTTCGAGGGTGATTCGTTTGCCGGCAGCGACAGGTTTGGATGATTTACTTCGGTTGCTCGATGAGCTCAATGGGGATTCGAGTGTGCACGGGATATTGGTGCAGTTGCCATTGCCTGGGCATTTAGATACGCAGCAGGTCCTGGATCGCATTTCCCCGCGGAAGGATGTCGATGCATTTTCGCCGGAGAATGTGGGGTTGTTATCGCAAGGTCGCGCAAGGTTTTATCCTTGTACTCCGCATGGGGTCTTGCAATTGCTTGATCGATGTGGGATTGAGATTTCGGGGAAAGAAGTGGTCGTTGTCGGACGCAGCGAGATTGTTGGCAAGCCGTTGGTAAGTATGTGTTTGCAGAAGGCTGGTCCACGTGGTAGTTCGAACGCGAATGCGACGGTGACTTGTTGTCACTCTCAGACGACGGACATAGCGGCGGTTACTCGCAGGGCGGATATTTTGTTTGTGGCGATCGGCAAGCCGCAATGGTTGCGAGGGGATATGGTCAAGCCGGGTGCGGTGGTGGTAGACATCGGAATTAATCGGTTGGAAGATCGATTAGTTGGAGATGTCGATTTCGAGTCGGTCTCTGAGGTTGCCTCCGCGATAACGCCGGTACCTGGTGGCGTTGGTCCGTTGACGATCGCTATGTTGCTTCACAACACCCTTCGGGCCGCAGAGTTGAGCAGTTAGCGGCTGTGTAGTTAGCGGATTTGCATCGCAGTCGTTGACATCAATGCGCAGACTGCGATGCGATTGGTTTACCGAGCGTGTTTAGCAAGCCTTGATTTGCTCGATGATGATCAGCAGGTGCTTGGCTCGCATGATTGAACCGGCGGCTTTGACGAAAGCGACACCTGCTTCTAGTTCCGGCAGTGTGATGCTTGAGCCTGGGCTAGAGATCCCAGTGGAAGTCTCGGAGCGAGGGGTGCGAACTGGTGCTGCATCGCTGGAGTAGGCTCTTGGTTCGTGAGTGCCTTGACGCTTTGCGATGCTTTTGACGTTCGCCACGTCGGCTGCGGTAACGCTGAAGTCTTTGAGTGCTTCGACAATGTCTTTGTTGCGTGAGCCTGGGTTATTTTCCATGTAGAGGCGAATACGCTGCGCCTTGCTTAAATCTTTCGACATGTTCAATGGGTCCTTTACAGAGAAATTCGCTTCTACAATTTGGTTCTCGGACGCAATTTTTCGTTGTTCGGCTTGTCGCACAAGGTCTTCTGGGACACTTTCGACCAGATCATCCAGCGTTACAACTCGCTCGATGTCAACCATGGTTTTCAATCCTGTGGGATATGGAGTTAAAGTGAAATAAAATAGGGCTTAATGGTCTAATGCAAACTTGGGTAGTACTTCAATGACGATCCTCGTACTGATTGCCGCGGCGAATTGGATCGACGAAGGATCAGTCAGTGCACGAGTTCGGGCAATGTTGCATAGTCCGATGTGGATTGATGCGAGGCAACCCAGCAAAATCGTTCGATATGAATGATTTCAGATTGAGATTGAGGGTCAAGTGTTTGACTTGCCAGACACACAGCCGGAGGCCATGTGGCGTGCTTTGGTCAAAAACAAATCCCTAAAGCTCAGAGGCATTTGACGTTCATATTGATTCCCAACACTTCCAGGTGACATTTGCGAGTCACAAACGAGTAAATGGCATCGATCGAATCGTTCGACCGCAGCTTAAATTCTCAACTATTAATCCAGGTAGAATTAATACTTACTGTTTTCGGGAGTGCTACCAGCCTCGGGTAAGCCTTCAGAAGTAATTGACCGCAACTTCAACTTGGACAGTTACCAGTATTGATCAATCAAATCGTGAAACATGATAGGAGATACGCGTAAATGGTCAACCGTAAAACGCTGTTAGTAGTTTTACTCCCCTGTGAATAATTTGCATTCTAGATCGTAGGTAGTGATAGGGGGTGAGATCGGAGTTCAAGCGTGCCGGAGTTCATGCGTGCCGGGAGGCAAATCGTAAACTGGCTGCTTGTCGGCATCGAAAGCTCCCCGGGCACCGGCGGGTAGAGAAACCGCTGAGAAAATAGGCTGGGAAAGGGGGTAGAAGTCCGATTTGGCGGGGGGATGGATATCCCGCACAGGGGGTTAGTTTGCTATACTGGAGGCCGTCACGCAGGGGAGGGGTTGGGAGTAGGGTGAGGCAATGTGACACATCATTACTCCCGATCAACTTTTCATAATTAGATAGAACCAACAGGCGGAAGATGAGTGCATCGAACGAAGAGAATTCCAAAGCTGAGACGCCCGCGACCGAGGCACAAGCTGTAGGGTTGGATCGCACCGATTACAACGCAGAGGATCTGAAGTTCCTCAATGACTTGGAGCACGTTCGTGCGCGGCCTGGGATGTACATCGGTGATACGACCCTGAAGGGGTTGCATCACTTGGTATACGAAGTGGTGGATAACTCGATCGATGAAGCGATGGCGGGGTTCGCCAAGTCGGTTTCGGTATCGATCAATGCGGACGGATCGGTGACGGTAGAGGACGACGGTCGTGGGATCCCGGCTGAACGTCACGCAGACCTTTCGGAGAAGATGGGTCGTGAGATCAGCACGCTTGAAGGGGTGATGACGGTTCTGAAATTCGGTGGGAAGTTCGAAAAGAAGGCTTACCAAACCTCCGGTGGGCTTCACGGTGTTGGGGTCACGGTGGTGAATTTCCTTTCGCAGTGGTGTGAAGTGGAAGTGCACCGCGACGGCAAGATGTGGACGCAGTCTTACGAGCGTGGGGTTGCAACGGGGCCAGTTCGCGAAGCAGGGACATCGACCAAGCGTGGTACGAAGACGACGTTCAAACCCGATTCGCAAATTTTTCAAAATACAAAATTCGTCTACGACACTCTCGCAAAGCGTCTTCAGGAACTAGCGTTTCTAAACAGTGGCGTGCGGATCAAGGTTCGCGATGAGCGGACGAATTCAGGGGACGAGTTCTTTTACGAGCGCGGAATTGAGGAATTCGTCGAGTTCTTGAATCGTGCCAGCGATGTGCTGCACAAAGATGTGATCGTCATCGAAGGATCTCGCGAGACCGAGGGCAATCAAGACGTAATCGGTTACACGATCGCTTTGCAGTACTCCGAAGAGTATACAGAGACATTGCAGTCCTACGTAAACAACATTCATACCCTTGAAGGGGGAACGCACGTCTCGGGGTTCCGCTCAGCGCTGACCCGAACGCTCAATGCCTACGGCAAAAAAGAAGGCCTGTTCAAAGACTTGACCCCAACCGGCGATGACTTTCGCGAAGGTTTGACCTGCGTGATCTCGGTGCGTGTGCCGCATCCTCAGTTCGAGGGACAAACGAAGACCAAGCTTGGGAATTCGGATGTCGAGAGCGTAATCAACATGGCCGTCGGCGATGGGCTTTCGAAGTACCTCGAAGAGAATCCAAAGACAGCCAAGCTGTTGGTCCGCAAGGGTATTTTAGCAGCCGAAGCACGCGAAGCTGCACGCAAAGCCAAAGATGCACTTCGCAAGCGTAAAGATGCGCTTGGTGGTGGCGGATTGCCAGGAAAACTTCGCGATTGCATCAGCAACAAGATGGAAGAATGCGAATTGTATTTGGTGGAAGGTGACTCTGCGGGAGGAAGTGCCGAAGGAGGAAGGTTTCGCGACACGCAAGCGATCTTGCCTCTTCGCGGAAAAATCATCAATGCCTATAAGAGCCGCGAAGATAAGGTCTTGGCTAACGAAGAAGTCATGAGCATGATCCAAGCGATTGGGTCGGGGATTGGAGCGGATCAGGACATCGCCAAGCGTCGTTATAACCGCATCATCATCATGACTGACGCGGATATCGATGGTTCGCACATTCGCACACTGCTCCTGTGCTTCTTCTACCGACAGATGTACCAGCTTGTCGCAGGCGGTCACGTCTACCTTGCGCAACCACCACTTTATCGGGTCGTTCGCGGAAAGAAAGAAAAGTATTACGTGCAGACCGAAGAAGAGATGAAACAGCAGCTTCTCGAGAAAGGTCTTGGGGATAGCTACTTCGTTCACGAAGATGGTACGAAGATTGAAGGGGATCGGATGAGGTCGCTCTGCCGTACCCTTGCTTCTCTCGAAGAAGCGATCTTGACGCTCGAGCGCCGTGGGATCTCTCTCAAGGTCCATTCAGAGCGGATCGATTCGGAGTCAGGGCGACTACCCGTATTCCACCTTGACCTTGGCCCTGAGGATCACTGGTTTGTTACGAGAGACAAACTCGATGAGTTTTTGGCGCAACGAAAAATCCGGGTTGCAAGCTCAACGTCGGAGACATCGACCATTGTCAATTCGGAGCCGTCGAGCGACCAAGCTTCGCCGAGGGCTGCACACATCTCCGAGATTTATGAAGTTCGAACGATCAATACCGGATTGAAGGAGCTAGGCGACTTCGGATTTAGTATTTCGGATTTGATTCCCAAGGATCGGACGGGTGCGACCGACTCTCGCTTTTATCTTTACCGCGAAGAAACATCGATTGGAATCGAAGATCTTCGGCAGCTATTACCAGCGATTCGCGAGAGTGGGCGACGTGGTTTGACCATCACTCGGTTCAAGGGTCTTGGTGAAATGAATGCAGAAGAGCTTCGCGAAACCACGCTTGATCCCAGCAATCGAACCATGGTGAAAATCGAGTTGCCCGATGCGGCAGCAGCCGATGAGATGTTC
The DNA here is from genome assembly GCA_046051705.1 of Planctomycetota bacterium. GTDB lineage: Bacteria > Planctomycetota > Planctomycetia > Pirellulales > Pirellulaceae > JBKCUI01. The sequence continues at coordinate 7,029 of JBJONT010000432.1, forward strand.
CGTGTTTTGATGGGTGACAAAGTCGAACCGCGACGCGAATTCATCGAGAAGCACGCGTTGGACGTACGAAACCTCGACGTTTAGGTTCGCAGCAGCTTGGCTGAAAGCTGCCTTGATTTGCAAAGTCGAGACGCGGCATGGAAGTTGGTTCCTTGTCGCGATGCGGATTGTGTTACGAGCTTACGTGCGTGTGAGGATGTTTACTTGGGCTTCGATGCAGTCGTGAATTTCTCAAGCCGTTCCTTGACGCCGGGAATGAGTCTCGACGCGTTGGCAGTGTAGATCTTTTGCAGAACATCCGAAGGAAGATTCAGTCCGTAGATACGCCAATCTCCTTGTGGTGGCGGGGACTTCTCTGAATAGTGAAAGTACTCGTCGTTGGTTTCGAGAAATCGCCAATAGATTCGCAAGCGAGATTCGGGAAACGGGCCGTCGCTTCCCATGAGGATTCTATCGGCGAATCGCAAAAAGAATGTCTGTGAAGTAAACGGTTGTCGTCCGAGTTCGTTGATGCGAGAGGAGAATTCGACGAATAGATTCGGGTAGGCTTCCAACCAGTTAGTTACTTCTTCGAGGTCTTCTGCGTCATTACCGAAGTGAGCGGCGATGAAGTTTGTCTTTGGGTGTTTTGCGATGACGCGATTTCGGGCTGCATGTAGTTCGGATCGCGTGGGGAATTCGGTTCCGAGAAATCCCCATTCGGGGTGATTGCGAAGTTCGCCGAGGCGTTCGTTGCTTGGGTCGAGGGGGCGAAAGAAGGCGCTGGGGTCCGCGGTGTGAATGAGGATAGGGATTTGCAGTTCCCCGCAGACTTCCCAGATGGGATCCCAGCGAGGATCATCGATTTGGATTAAGGATCCATCTGCGTTGCGATATCGCAATCCAAAGTCTTTGAAGAACTTCAATCCGCTGATCCGTTTGAGTTTTACTTCAGTGCGCAGACGTTCAACGATCGAATAGACAAAGTCTGGTTTTTGGCAATCCCATGACTTTGGGTCATCCGCTTGACCGGCCCCTTGGAAATCTATGTTGGCGAAGATCACAAATCGATCGCGGTATTTGTTCCAAAGGAAATCGGTGTGTTGCGGAAGTCTCTCGGAGAGTTGTCCATCGAGTGAAACGCACACCGCAATACGATTTCGATCCATCATTTCCACGTAGCGATCAAGAAGTTCAGGATCGTGTTTGCCTTTGATGAAGAAGTGGGTGTGGACATCGACGACCGGATGCATCGCTTGAAGAACATCGGTCGCTTTGACTTTCAAGCTTGGGGTTCTCTCCGATGCACTTGGGACCGTGCTCTCATTCGGCGCAGTGATTTGTTTAGCGGTGTCTTGTTTTGCTGCATCTTGTGCAAAAGACGTTGTTAAATCGGTGAAAACAAAGAGGAGCGAGAAAGCGCACAGCAGGAGAGAGAGCGTTGAGGTAATCGCTTGAAGCCCTTCTTTGAAGCTTGGGTATCGAAAGGAGATCGAGTAGTCGTTTTTTAAGCGAGCGATATCGACTCTTTTGTTACCTGCGCTTCGTTTGCGAGGTTTGTGTAGAGCTTCAACGGGATTGATCGGCTGGTTTTTAGTGGTAGATGAATCGGTAACTGGGATGGTGGTATGTGGTGTTGTGAAGCGGGGTTCAGGCCAGTTCATATGTTGAGCGATCCATCGGTAGTAATCTCCACGAGTGGGGCTATTGCCATCGCACACGCAGTAGAGTGAATGTCGAAGGGTGTCTTTAGAAACCATATCGATTACTTCTACGAGGTCATCGACATGGATTAGGTTAAGGATTGAATCGGGGTCGATCTCGAGTAATTCGCCGTTGCGGATCGCAGCGAGGTTGGGGATTCGGTTCGGGCCGTAGATGCCGCAGGGACGGAGGATTACGTGAGGAAGGGTGGATTTAGCGAACCATGATTCGGCAGCGAGTGCGGCGCGGGAACCGGGTCGGCTTGGTGCGACGGGGGATAGTTCATCGCATAGGGCACCTGGGATTCCATCGGCGAAGACGCCGGTGGTCGAGAGATAGATCCAGCGACAATCGAAATTGATTTGGTTTATCGCATGTTGCAGGTTTTCGAGTCCTTGGACGTGTTGTTCTTCGGGCAAAAGTCCTTCGGGGACGGCGTGTGAGACGGCGATTAGCAAAGAGTTTCCATTATGGTTCGCATCGGATTGCGAAAGCAAAGAGCTCGGTATTCTGTGTTTCCCCAAGGTGTCCAGAATGATTGGCGCGGGGTCGATTTGCGATTTCCAATCCCAGACTATTGGTAGGAATCCGAGGGCTGCGAGCTGTGCGGCTCGCTCGGTGGATCTGGTAATTGCCAGAACTGTGTCTCCTTGGTCCCGCCATCGTTCAGCGGCACGTTGGCCGACGTAACCGCATCCGACCACGATTCTTAGGGTGGGGGATGGCTGGGAATCGCGGGTCGAGTGGAACATAGGCCTTGATTATCCTTTAGAATCGTTACAGACCGATCTGAATCCCAGAATCTTAAGGATCTCGCAGGAAGTTTCTCAAGTTTCTGGAGTGGAAAGGGTTCTATTTTGGGGACTTTTGGCGAATAATCGATCCCATCTGACAGAGATTCGTGGAGGGTTGAATGGTTCCAACGACTTGCAAAGGTTTCCAGCCCGCGGTGTTCTCCGCGAACAGCACTTCGATGCGAGCTGTTTTGCTTGGGATATCTTGGATAGTTTTTGGAGCGTTTCGTGTAGGAGCGCAGGATGTCTTGCCGGTCGTTGAAGACCCAGCGGTTCGGGACACCGGTGCGGCTTCGAGCGAAGAGGACGCCAGTGCGTTAGGTGGTGCGAACCAAAAGTCCGAAGGAGTGACCTTCGTATCGCTTGATCCTGCCGTCGAACGTATTTTTCGTGGAGAAGATCCCAAGAGCCTTGCTGATTTGAAGGCGTTGCAGACGCAGCAGTCCAAGGTAGCCGAGAAGATCAATTTGGTCACGGTGAATCTGCAGCATGGAAGCACTCAAGGTAGTGGAGTGATCATCAATGAGGATGGTTTCATCCTAACAGCGGCGCATGTGGCAGGCAGGCCAAAGCAGCGTATGACGGTCGTCTTGCATGATGGGAGAAGAGTCGAAGCGATCAGCATGGGACTCAATCGCGACTCAGATGCAGGGCTTGTGCGAATGATCAAGAGCAGAGATTCCAATGGGAAGCCATGGCCGCATGCTGCGTTGCCATCGGTGGGTGAGCGAGTGCGAATCGGTCAGTGGTGTATCGCGGGTGGGCATCCGGGTGGATGGATTGCGGATAGGCCCTCGGTGATTCGAGTTGGTCGAATTCTTCGTGTTACCGATTCGACCCTTGTTAGTGATTGTTCGCTTATCGGTGGAGACAGTGGTGGGCCGTTGTTTGATTTACAAGGTAAGTTGATCGGGATTCACAGTCGTATTGGGATCGATGTCGATGACAATATGCACGTTCCTATGAATGTGTATATCGAGTCGTGGGATCGATTGGCGAAGGGCGAAGTCTGGGGTGTGCTACCTGGATTTCAGCCGATTATCGGAGTGACTGCAGATCGCGATTCAGACACAAAAAAGGAATGCATTATTGGTGCAGTTGCTCCGCGAGGTCCTGCGGCGAAAGCGGGTCTGCAACCTGGCGACCGAATCGTTAGGTTCAATGGCAACGAGATCGACAGTTTTGATAAATTGAAAGCTGAAGTCAACGCGACGGTTCCTGGTGAGCGGGTCGGCGTTGAGGTTTTGCGAGATGGAAACCGTGTCAACTTGAAATTGACGGTGGGAGTTTCCGATGAGCCTTGATTTCCTCCGCAACAAGCTTTGTTGTTGCTTTTCCTTTAAGTACTGATCGAGCGACGGATCCAAAGGCGACCATGATGAAGTTCGGGATCGACAAGTTACTGCTAATAGGTTGTTTGGGGGCATGGGGTACCATGCTCGCTGAGCGATCCGATCGGGATCCTCGTTGTTCTACTGGTACATGCACACCAAGCTATTTAGGTACTGGTGTTAATCGTGGCGCAGGTGCGTGCGCAAGTGGTAAATGCGATGGAGTCTCATGTGCAAGCGATGCATGTAACGGTGCAGAATGTGCGGCAGAGTGTGACGCAGAGTGTGGAGTTGGCGAAGGAGAATCCGGCGGGGAAAAAGAGTCATCTGCTGGTGGAAAGTCATCGGCTGGGGTGAATCAAGGGGCATGGTCACCTAACCGCGGTGAGGATTCGCAGCGTCCGGGGATGTCGCAAGCTTGGAAGCAGCTCGTGCAGGAAGGTCAGCGGATGCGTGGTCGGGAGACCAGTTTTCTC
>JBJONT010000433.1:0-6918 GCA_046051705.1 Planctomycetota bacterium
ATGGTGGCGACCATTGCTACGCCGCACGTCACTCGCACGTTGCCGAGATTGTTGTTAGAAACGAATTAGCGAACGTGGAAGATTTGTTCAATGAGTATCTTGAGGCGATCACAAATCTAAATATCGGTTACTCAACAGATAAGCAGGTCTTTAGAAACCTCGCCAATGGCAAAAAATTAGCAAGCGCATTCCCCGACGCGAACATGGGCTATCGTGTTTTTGAAATAGCTGCCGAGGCGATGAATGAGGAGGACGCTTATCTGTTACAACAACAGGCGTTGTTTGAGATGAATAGAGTATCGGGTAATCTTGGAAAGGCCACCGACTTCTTGAATCGTGCCTTAGAACTAGCACCAAAAAGTCGAATTATCAATCACACACTGGCGGAACTACACTTGCGAAAATCTGAAATCGCAAGAACGAACTTAGAGAAGGAACATTCATTGCGAAATGCGGAAAGCATTTGCCGTGGTCTGCGGCGGGATGCTTCCGACTCGTACGCACATTCAACCATTGTTAAGGCGGGAATACAGCGATTACGCAGAATCGTCGAGAGCGATGAAGTACTTGCGACAGAAGACGTGGAGGGAGTGATAAAAGGCATCGAAACAAATCTTGAAGAAGGGCTTCAGCGATTTCCTGGCGATTCATTTCTGCTTGCGCAGGAGGCTGAATTGGCAAAATTGCTTTGCGAGTCCGAAAGAGTTGTGAAATCACTAACGCTCTCATTTGACAAAAACCCTCGCAATGCGAATGTCGCCCTACAGTTGGCATCAATAGCGGAAGAGAAGTCTGATCTCGCTGAAGCGCAGCGGGTATTACGAACTGCGCTTGAGGCTAACGGCAACAATCAGAGGTTGCATTTCGCTTACGGGAAATTCTTACTTCGTAACGACATTGGAAGCGTTGAGGATCAGGTCTATCACTTTAGGCATTCGTTTACTCCTGGCGACCAAAACTACGAGGCGCAATTGATGTTCGGAAGACAACTCTTTGTCGCAGGTAGATTTGAAGAGAGCAGAGATATTTTCGGTGAACTGAAGAGAGCAAGGCTTCCAAATTCAGTGCGTCAGAGGCAGTCTCTGCCGCTTAAGGAGCATTTTATCGGAACAGTGGTTAGCAACGAAGCTTGGTTTTGTCTGATAGAGCGTGATGGCGATCGAGCCAAAATTCGCTTTGATCAGGACGATTCAGGCGAGACGGATTGGACTGAACTTGCAAGGTATGCAAAGGTCAGTTTTAGGATTGCTTTTACTATGTATGGCCCCGAAGCCTTCGATGTTACAGTGAACTGAGATCAGAGCGACCGTTACCTTTCGATTTGGACTTTACTCTCGAAGAATTCTCAATTACCACAGAACAACCCGTCCGTGAACCCGATAAAACCCGCCAAGACTGCGCTCGTGAACTTCGTGTCATGCAAGTCAGCGATCACTTCCAATCGATCCTTGGATGCTTGCTAGGTGAAGATTGGACTTCGCCACGTATAGTCGAAATGGATGCCACTTCAGATGGTCATATATTTGGTCGATGCAATGGCGAAGCCGAGTTCAAACCATTCCTCGGAGAAGTGGATGATACCATCTGGAACATTCACAGTGTTTCTCCAGTGGCGGAACTTGACGGCGATGAAGTGGGCTACCTCGTCGCAAAAGTGGCTGAGAATAAGAGGCGAAAGTAATGAATGACCGAATCATCAATGCGGTTGACAAATCCATATCGGACCTAGCAGGCCTATTTGAGCGAGAGCCAACACGTTTTTTCACTGAAAACGATCTGGTCTGCTGCTTGCATCACATTCTTTGTGGCTACCTCGATGTCCTTGGTGTAGCAACCGTCAATGACAAAAACAATTACCCGCATAGTCTGGTTCACTGCGAATTTCCGACCCCATTTCGATGTGACATGAAAATCAAGGTCTTTGAGGTAAAGTCTGACAGTGATCGAACGGAGAATGGAGGCAAATACAAACGTGGGCATTTTGACGTTGTTGTTCTGAACCCAGAATTCGTTGAGCGTAATTCGTACACTGAGATCAAATGCCAGAACTATGCTGATTTTCGAGCATCTTCGATTCTGTCGCCAGATCGACCGATGATCCTGTATGGAATTGAGTTAGTTTTCAGTCGTGAGCCCATCAAGCAATCAAGAGGTAAAGACAAGGATGCGGCAGTCCGTGCATATGTAGCGGAAGTTGCTCAAGATGCAGCCAAACTCAGAGCAAGCGTTGCAATTCCCGGTTTCATGCAAAAAGCGTCAATGCTTACGTTTACAAAAGGGACAACAAAATCAATGATCGACCTTATCCAAGCAGGGCTGCGAGATACTCCGATTGCGAAGCTAATCTACGCATCCCCAGAGGTATCAAATATCACTCCATGACCAGCATCTTTTCAACATACTCAACAGGCGAAAACCGAGTCACCGCATCATTCCTTGCTGTGCTGCGCTCACTATCGCTTGATCGAATGCAGCGGCTCATTGGCAGTTTGCGTGAGCAATCCGAGTTTGAGTTGATTCGGTTCGAGAACCAGCCATCCAAAGGTGGCACTGGTGTTCCCGATGCCATCATCCAAAGTAGCATCAGGCTACCATTGGAAACGCAGACGGAACGTGATGCGATTCGATTGCCACAGATCAAACGACATCTTGAACGATTGGATGAGGCAACCGAAGTCGTTGCACTGCTATTGGTGCTGACACCTGATGATGCCCGACCATCAGAACTCGAGAAGCTGAACGATCCAAGAGTCGTCTGGACCTCGTTTACGATCCTGGATCAAGCAATCGACGAAATGCTTGATGACAAGTACGAAGTCGTTTCTGAGCGCGAAGCGTTTTTGCTTCGTGCGTTGCAGACGATGCTCGCAGAAGAGAAGCTGCTGGCTAACCCGAATGATGTCGTGATTGTGGCGGCTCGAAGTGCATGGCCTGAATACAACGAACTTCACGCCTATGTTTGCCAGCCAAACCGCCCATTCCAGCAAGTGACCCGTTTGGGCTTCTACTCCAAGGGAATCATCTATCCATTGGTCCCAAAGATTCTTGCGACTCACGATGAAGTCGAAATGGTAAAGAACCGCTACGACGGTGAACTTGGTGAATTGGTCAACCGACTGCTTAAGGAAGAGAAGCGACCAGAAAATGGAATGTTCAAGGTGCTGCTGCTCTCTGCACCGGATTCACCCGAAACTCTCCGTCTTGATCGTGCAATTCCAAACAACAAACTTTCCAAGACAGGGAAGACAACGGCATTCACGATGGGGCAAAGATATGTTGCCAGCGAGAGACTGAGACAAGCAAAGACCACAACGGATTTGGATTGACTGAGTAACAATGGGAATGAAGTAGAATAGTGAATCACAAAAACTGAAGAACGCGCGAGAACAGGACTGATCCGTGACAACAAGTGAAGAAGAGTACACGCTAGTTGGACCAGAAGCAGACGGCAGAGGTCTATACTTGGATAATGGCTTTATCGTCAAAGCGGGTTCCTTGGCTAGGAAAGAACTTGCGCCTTCGGGTAAAAGTGTGTCCTCCGTGCATCAACGATTGATTGATGAAGGCGTTTTAGTTGAACATGGCAGTCAACTGCGTTTCAAGAAAGATCATCTTTTTAGGACGCCAAGTGGGGCGGCGGCGGCTGTTTTGGGGCGAACTGCCAACGGATGGATTTCCTGGAAACGAACTGACGGTCAGACACTTAGCGAGACTACGCGAGTGTCACGCGACGGCCAACTTCCATTGCTTTCAGAATCAAAACGTCAGCAGATTATTGAACGCCATCAAGAGCTAGTGGACAAAGGTACCTTACCTACATTTGATAAATTGGCTGCTCAATATGCACTCTTCAAGCAGAAGTTTGGCCCTGCTGCGCTGTCGGGACTAGACGGTGAAGCGTTGTTGACGTTTATGCACGACCACGGAGACAAAAACAGCCTCGTATATTGGCTTGAGTTCAAGGATGACGAAGAGTTCAACACTCGTGCGTTTGGAAGCATTGCGGGCGGAAGCGCGCTTAAGTTCCGTGTGTTCCGAAGAAAAGAAACAGGTAACTGGCAGGCCGGTAGTGAAGTCGGAAATAAGCCCCAGGACATAACCAAGGAAGAAGCGATTGAGTACGCACGAAGTCACCGTGAACAACTACTAAAAGGCGTCGAATTGCTGGACGCATTACCAGCAAACGCAAATGACGAAGAGTATGCACAACTACAAGATCAACTTGATGAAGTTGCACCGGATGTTAGTAGGCTTGCATTTGGACACAAGTATTTCAGTCTGTTATTCCCAGACAAACTAGACGACTACCATAGCCCGGACCTTCAACGATTTCACTTGCTGAAACTTCTTCAACAGCCACCCGATGGTGATGGGCGGTATGTTTGTGCTGGCCGCTTTATTGCCGCTGCTAAAGAAGTGAACCTACCGATCAATCTCTTTACAGCCACACTTAATGCGATCCACGGGAGCGCTCATCGCTATTGGAGAATCGGAACCACAACTGGTGCGAACGGAGTCAGCTTTTGGCCAATGATGCTTGAACGGAGTTGCATTGCAATTGGTTGGCCGAAGATTGGCGAAATCTCATGGGTTGATGGCAAAAAAGAATCGATTGGCAAACTAAAGCAAATACTATCAGAGGTCTATCCAAACGATCCCAAAACAACTGGTCGAGACGCCTCGCAACTTGCTCAGTTTGGTTCGGGCATAAAAGAAGGGGACATCGTTCTAACTGTTGACGGTATGACGATACTCGGAGTTGGCAAAGTAGTCGGCGGTTATGATTTTGAATCTGAGTTTGAGTTTCCTCACCAGAGGCAAGTCAAATGGCTGACCGAGGATGAGTGGCAACTACCAATACCAACAGAAGGTATGCAATCTACGGTCCGAGAGCTTGGGAAACACAACCAGAATCTACTTGCAATCGAGCAGCATATTCTCACCCCAACTCCGCCTAAGCCCCTCAGGAAAGTCGGCCGTGTTGTAATCAAGCGGGCAATTCGTTTGAATGGAATCCCAGGTCGTATCCAATCGGTTTTGGACCGGAAAAGTCAGGTTGTCCTTTATGGCCCACCTGGTACAGGTAAGACATTCTGGGCCGAACATGCTGCAAACGATTTGGCCTCACTTGCGGCGTTCGGTAAGTTGTTTCAAGAACTCAATGAAAGCGAGCGAACTACTGTTCATGGCGAAGGTGAATACGCTGGACTCGTTCGCCTATGCTGCTTCCATCCTGCATACGGCTATGAGGATTTCCTCGAGGGCTATCGCCCCAAAACGGTCAATGGACAAGTTGCATTCGAGTTACGGGACGGTGTATTCAAGCGACTCTGCTCGGATGCAATCAAGTCTCCCGACCAAAATTTCTATCTAATCATCGATGAGATAAACCGGGGAGACATACCCCGAATCTTCGGCGAACTATTGACGACGTTGGAAAAGGATAAAAGGGGAAAGCGAATCATACTCCCGGTTAGCCAAGAAGTATTCTCAATTCCAAAGAACGTGTTCTTGGTCGGAACCATGAACACGGCGGATCGCTCGATTTCACTACTTGATGCCGCACTTCGGCGGCGTTTCGGCTTTGTGGAACTTATGCCTGATGGAAGCGTGTTAAAAGACTTTGCTGTTGCAGGTATTGCTCTCAAGGCATGGTTCGATGCACTGAACACTCGAATTAGAGATCACGTTGGAAGGGATGCCCGCAATTTGCAAATTGGACACTCGTATCTGATGCAAGGTGGTAGCCCGTTGAAGGATATTGCAACACTTAAAAGAGCAATTCGGGATGACATCATCCCATTGCTTGAGGAGTATTGCTACGAGGACTATGGTACGCTCGCAAAAATTCTCGGTGAGCAGATTGTTGATCTCGAATCGCAGCGAATTCGACAAGAGTTATTTGACGACGGCCAGGAAGATGCACTTGTCCAAGGATTGCTTGCTCCGTTCGTTGACATCGCAACATCTTCCGAAGCTCTATCAACTGATGAATCGCAATCCGAATTGGAGGAAGATGAGGAGACTGATTCTTGACCATCGCATCTTGCTCAATAACGCTGACCGAGTGGCAAACGTTAGGTCCTTCGGATTGCCTAGACCTAGCAGGGCGATGCCTTGATGCTTCACACGGAACACGTCAAGCGGCAGACTTGCTCGCCAAAAGCAATCTTTTAGGATTGACCGAGTTACGTCATGGGCTTCAGGTGCAAGCCTTTTCGCATGTTGGCAAAGTCCGATTGGGTGATCTAACCATAACCGTCCATCCCAAGATCAAAGGCTCATCTCTTCTGAGTTTGATTCGATATGCCTACGGTTTTCGCCGTCTGAATCTGATTGCCGATTCAACACATTCTGTTGATGATCTCGGATTTGAAGACTTGCTGATAAGCCAACTCAATGCCGAGGTCCAAGAACTCATCTCCCGTGGTCTGCTTCGTTCTTATATCGGCACAAGTGAGCGTTTGGGATCGCCCCGTGGAAGAATTGAACTGAACAGAATGGCGTTAGACGGTGGAACAATTTCTGCGACCCTTCCGTGCATCCACCATCCCCGCATTGAAGATACGTTACTCAATCGAGTTCTCATGGCAGGATTGGAACTCGCTGCATCCCTTGCAAGCTCGATTGATCTACGACGTGAATCACGAAGGCTAGCAGCGTTGATGAAGGATCAGGTTTCTACGATTCCACTGAACGGGAGTACGTTGGAACGAGCAACAAGCCAAATGAATCGTTTAACAACGGCCTATTCATCAGCACTTTCAATTACTCGACTGCTTGTCGAGGCCCAGGGGATTGTATTAGAGGGACAGACCGTGACTACAATGCTCCCAGGGTTCCTTTTCGACATGAATGCTTTTTTCCAAGCCCTCGTTTCGAGGTTCTTGAGAGAAAATCTGCTTGGTTACACAGTGC
>JBJONT010000434.1:0-20034 GCA_046051705.1 Planctomycetota bacterium
GCCGGCGCGCCGCTTGTGTGACGCATCAGTTGCTCGATGGTGACATTCCCCCATCGTGAATCTTGCACCTTTCTATCCTTTGCGTAGACCTCGCGCAACGATGTATCCCATCGAAGCCTACCTTGCTCCACTGCTATCCCAACCAAAGTTGCGGTCATGCTTTTCGTGCAGGAACCAAGGTGAAACGGATGGTCGATATGCAAGGGATCGTCACGGTCACTGCGTCGCAATCCAGTCGCCGCAATTGTTAACTGGATTGGAGGAACCAGTTTGCTCAAAACGGTGCTTTGGCGGTCCTCAAGCCCCTTGTTCGCAATCGGATCGGTCCAAAACTGACCGGCAAGCAGTCCGGGAAGCTCGTATTTGCGACGAAGATTCTCAAGAGCGGCCTTTAGTGGTTCGCTGGCAAGGATTTCGATGTCCTGATCGGCTTCTTCCGGCACAAACATTCCGCTGGGTTCAATTCCTGCACCACCTCTCTCAACGTTACTGTCCGAGGTCTTTGTGACGGTTTCTTGTGCAAATGCGGATAGAGAAGCGAACAAAAGGTAGCCACTGAAGAACCCAAGCCACCCCCAACGCGTATAGAAAACAAATCGGGTGACGACAACTTCCAAGTGTTGCAACGAACGTCCACAACTTAGCATGCTGTCGCTTAAAGAATTTGGTTTGTCCATGGAAAAGCGACGTGTTGGGGTTGGATGCTGGCAGACGCAGAGCGATACTAGATTATACAAGAATCACGAAACCTGCGTGTTTATGAGATTCGGTACGGTACTTGCACGTTTTTCATCGTCGCCGACGACGTGCCAAAATGCCATTTGGCTCCGATCAGTAGTGACTCCGTAAGATTCCTTCCACTTTTTTAGAGGATTCGATAGCCATGATGATGTGGTTGATCTTGGTTGTTCCAGCAATGTTGCTTGCTATGCTCGCACAGTGGTGGGTCCATTCCGCTTGCCAATCGATGCATCAAGTACCCGCGAGGTACAGTGGCGAGCAAGCAGCGAGGGCGATCCTCGATGCACACGGACTGCACGATGTACAAATCGAGCCATCGATGGGATTCATGTCTGATCACTACGATCCGCAGTCGAAAGTCGTACGACTCAGCCCGGAAGTTTACAGCGGGCATTCGATGTCGGCGGTCGGGATCGCGGCCCACGAAGTCGGACACGCACTTCAAGACGCGCGAAACTACGCTCCGTTGGTAGTTCGTAACCTTGCAGTACCAGCAGCAAACTTCGGAGGTTCGATGGCTTCTATCCTCATCAGTGGAGCATTTTTCCTGCTGGTGATGGGTTTGGCCAAGTTCGCTGCTTGGGCATTGCTCCTGGGTGTCATCGGCTTCGGTTTGACCGTCGTCTTCCAGTTGATCAACCTACCGGTTGAATTCAACGCAAGCTCTCGAGCAAAAGATGAACTTGTCAACCTGCGGATTATCTCCGCAAGTGAACTACCTTATATCAACAAGGTGCTCACAGCCGCCGCGATGACTTACGTAGCAGCAACCGTTAGTTCCATCATGAACTTGGTCTACTACGCACTTCAATACGCTATGGTTTCCGATCGGGACGGCTGATCGGGACTTGTAATTGGTACGGGTAATTGGGATTGGCGATCCGGACAAGTGATCGGAACTAGTCTTTGCCTACGTGCTTGACTTGTTCCCAATACTTCTCAAAGGCCCCGTCTTTATGAAATTCGGGGCTGTTGTCGATATCGTGACACTCAAGACACTTGTCTTGAGCTTTATCCAACGGCAACCTCATCGCGGCTCGCAGCGAATCGAGAAGCTTCTTATCGGAGGCTGAGTCCAACTCAGCTTGCACGTGCTCAGAACCTGGACCATGGCAGTTCTCACAGCCATTTCCTTGAAGATGCACAGATTTCTCCAAGGTCTCGTAACCTGTACGGTATGGAAACACTCGCTGCGGATTCCAGCCCGTGACGTGGCAAGATAAACATTCGGGATCGAAGTGCCGAGCCAAGGTTCTTGTTGGAGGTTCGACAATCGAATCTGTAGCATGCGCATGTGGAGTATTCTTCCAAATCTCATGCGCGGTGGTGTGGCATTCTCCACATTTTTCTGTGCCGACAAACTCGCGGGCTGTTGGATGGGTCAAAGGTCGCAAACCCAACGCGGCGAAGTTATCTCCTGACTTAGCTCGCAATTCATCTTGATACTTCGTGAACAACTCGGTCATGCGAGATGAATCCTCGAACTGCGAACTCAGGGCGATACGTTGATAACGAGTCGGCTGTTTGGCATTATCAAACAATCCGACAATCCCAGCATACATCCCCTTCGCACCGACTTGCACAATCTCGGACTTTATTCCAGGCAACACCTCAGGACGAAAGGTCGGTTCCCCGTAACCACCCGAAGTGATCACCAAATCGAATTGCGGGACCGCCTGGACGATTTTCCTGGTCTCCTCCAAGTTCGCGTTAACCAAAAGAACTTGGTAGTCACATCCCTCTGCATCGAGCGATTTCGCAGTCTCCTTAAGAGATGGAATCGATGGAGAAACGCTGAAAAAACCTTGATTTTGCGCGGCGGTCTCCTTGGCACTCTCCTCACCAAGCACTCCTGTTATGCCGACCTTTCTCGCCCGTCCATCTGGCCCAGGGACTTCGACGACCTTGTACTTCAAGTCGAAGTCTGGAAGCATACTAACATTGGCTGAGACGAACAGTTTATTGCTACCGGTCTCGTCCAGAAGCGACACGAGGATGTTGTCCGAGAGCAACAGATCCTTTACCCCGAAGGTCGTCGCGGTGTATTCCATCTGCCGGAAAGCTTGGGCCGTCCATTGGAACTTGATCTCCGATTGCACACCATCCTTGCGGACCTGCCCTCCTCCATCGAGCGCCATCACTGGCCAGTTTCGACCTCTTAGCGAGCTTAACAGGGTATCCTTTCGATTGATACCACCTTTTTGATTCTCAAGACCAGTGCAACCGCAAGGTTCGATGTAACCGTATTGGTTGCCGGTGATATAGAAGACCAACCAAGGCTGCTCCCAGTCTTCGGCTATTTTCTGGTTCCGCTCTTCTTCGGTCGCAACCGAAATCGGAGGTTGGGAAGCATTCTTAACGGGCTCTTGGGCCGCTAACCTTTCCGGACTACGTCCGAGAGAGGAAAATTCAGCGAGCGGAGAGGCTAAACCGGCCACACCAAGAAGGCTCAAAGCGCTTAGCAGACGGAGTTTGCCATGAGTTTTTGAACCTGAAAACAACCTCGACTTTGTCGTCCTCGAGGTAGCGTTACTCGTCCGCGTCGGGGCTTGCCTCGGTGCCATGAAATACTCTTCCGTGTTGTTGGGTCACGTACCGACCTACTCTGTAACTCTGAATTTCAGGAAGATCGGAATGGTTGGCGAGCTTTCAATATCTGTTTCGAAGATGATTTTCCCAAAATCCTTGGAAAAGGTGCCGTCGAGTTCGATTGGTTCGGTGCCAGCAGGGATCTCCAAAGTCACTGGATAGATTCGCTGCGTTGCAGAAACTTTCGGCGTTCCCAACGTCGCCTTGACTTGCTCCGGCACAACTTTACTAATCCTAAAGTTCGGATCCTTGCCAGCATCTTCAGTTCGGATGGCAAGCATGAGACTCTTCTTTAAACCTTGGCTAGTTTTCGCTGCACCCATGTTGAGGATGTTTCTTGTTTCGTTGTAATCATCACCAGCGATGATCCGTACTGGAGTGACGACTCTCCCACGAATGTTGTAGGTCAAAAACTCCGTATCGTCGGGCTCCCCTTCCTCGCGACGTGCAATCTGAACGTCGAGATTCAAAGGACCGGCAGGTAGACCTGGCAGCAATCGTACGGTGCATTCAACCATTCGCTTTGCATCGGCCATTTCTGGAAACTCTCCAGGCTTGATTTCCTTCTCCTCACCAATCTCGACTCGGATCCGTTTCGAAAGGACGGAGTCCTTAACTTGTCCTGCCCCAAGGCTCATCGGGACGGCTTGCATGGAGTAAATTCGGAAAGGGATTTCCGTCTCTTGGCTCGAGTAGATATCCCCTTGAGAATGGGAAGGTGGATCGAACATGTATGCTTGCCCAATTCGACCTCGGATCGAAAGCTTGATCTCTTCCTGGCTAGGACAGTCACTTCCGATCGTTGCGGTTTGCGAGAATTCGTCCTGCGATTTCTCCGCCTTCCATTCAAGCTCGACTTCGGTCTGCTCGTTTGGCTGAAGTGTAGCGTCGGTAAACTTGCCGACCGTGCACTTGCACGTACTGGTTTTGAACCATATCTTCGCTTCGGCATCCCCGACATTTTTGAAGATGAACTTATGGGATCGTTTGGTCCCACGCATCATCACGCCGAAGTCTAATTCCGCACCGTTGACGACTTCGATCTTCCCTACTTTTTGCGCCGCCAGCGTTTTTACAGCCGAATCGAGCGACTCACGGTCGGCGACGGTTGTGATGTCCTTAGCGCTACCAAGCAGGTTTTTGATTCCGCCTACCCGTTTTTCATGCTGGAACTTGGCGAGAACAAATCCCAAGGCGATACAGCACAAAGTCAATAGAAGGGTCCGCATGGCAAATCTTGTAAGAGAAGAAAAAGTTCTACGGTGAAATTTTACGGTGAAGTTCTACGGCGAAGTTCTACAATGAAATTTTACGGAACCATTTTTATGGAGCTGAGCTATCAGCAGCTTGTGGTGTTTCCGCCGGTGCAGGCTTCTGCTCCGGTTCCTGCTGAAGGCTACGCAATAGACGAGCGACAGGTTCACCCGGAACCGACTCGCTCCGCTGAACTAGTACTTTCCAGGCATTCCAGTCGGAGTTCCCGTCGACGACAAGCCGATTCGCGGAGGTTGCCGACTTCTCGAATCCATCGAGCATTTTCCTTGGTACCCAGATCCGGGTAGCTTGGATTTTCCTATCCGAGTGACTGGTTAACCGATCGATTTCCTCAGCCTTTTCCAGCAATTTCTCAGAGACTTTCCAGTTGCCCACCAAGGCGGCCGCCATAGCCCCTTGAAGCTGCGTCTCGGCGCTGGCTTGTGCGTTCAAAGCAGCTTGACGGAAGAATTCCACCGACTCCGATTGCATCCGCCTGCCTGAGCCCCTCAGTTCCCTGAAGGAATCGGATTGGCCTTCGGCTGGATTCGCTATGCTGGCTCCAATCCGCAACGACTGTTTAGCCGCTTCAGTGAACGCCAAAGCATGTTTCGGATCGCGATCGAGGAACTCTGTACGAGTCTGCTGAAACAGGTGTAGCCAGCGTTCCCGCGCTGCGGCATCCATCGGTGTCTCAAACATGCTCGCACAATACTCCATCCCGAGCCGAGCTAGATCGGCATCGTAGGGTGCGGACTGCATCCAACTCGAAAAAGTGTCGATCGATGGAGGATCTTTCGAAGTGATCAATTGGTTCGCAACGTAATTCGCTCTTGTGCTGGGCAACCACATCGACCATCCCCAAAGCCCGATCAATCCCGCTGCGATCGCTACTGGCAAAAGTTGATTGCGCTCCGGCTGTGGGGTCGCTGAGGTGGCAACCGAGCCACTCAAGGATCCAGATCCCCGACCGATCGAACCGATAAACAATCCAAGCGCGAGAATGGGCCCCGCCATCGTCCCGGGTAGCATCCAACCTCCGGATGCGAGTAGATGCACCAAGGAAGCGATCCATGCAACATAGAACAATACGGGTTTGTCTCGGACTATCGTTAGCACCGATTCGCTCGCTGAAGGATTTCGCACAAGCCAGATCCCGAAGGCACTTGCTCCAACCAACGCTAAACTTGTCCCGATCAATTCATCATCACCAACGGTAAAGAAAGCAAAGGCGAGGACAAATAGGGCGGAGAGGACCATCGCAGCATAGCTACTTCGAGCGACCCAAACCCCATCCGATACGGTTTCGATCGTGCGAACCTCCGGAGCACGCTTGCTTGCACGCCAAGCGAACCAAGCAACTGCAACGATGAAGAACAAGGTTAGTCCTAACAGTCCCCATCCACCACTATGCGCGATTTCAAGTAGAAAGTTATGAGGGTCAGCCGGGGTCTCTGCAGCTATACTGCGTTTGACTCGCAAGTAGGTCGGTTGAAAATTCAAAGATCCATAACCAAGTAGAGGACTCTCTTGGATCAGCGTCCAAGCTCCTTCCCAATAGTTCATTCGGTAAGCGAGTGATTTGCCGGCTTCTTGGAAGATCAATGGATCCATCGCATAAACCGTTCCGAAGATGGCTGCGAGCAAACCCAACGCAGCGAGAGTGAGCCCAAAGTGCTTGCGGTACCAACCGTATCCGTCGCGCCGAAGCTGCGGATCGAGCAACAACGTCAGTCCAACCCCCACCGCCGCCGCCACCCAAGCAGATCGGCTTTTTGTGAGCAGCAATGCCATGGCTGTTGCTGCGATGCACAGCAGGACTAAAGCCCATTCCGTCTTCGCCCCTTTGCGAGTTTCACCTGATGAAGTTTCCTTACCTCCACGTCGCATCAAAACGGTGATCCCCCAACCGATCAACACGGGCCAAATCGCTACCAAAAACCCAGCATAGGAATTGGCCAAAGCAAAGAAGCTGCGAATCTCAGTGCTCTCGATGCGGTTCGTGATCAAGATCGCCATCGAAGAGTTCGGTTCGATGCCTTGACGTTCAAGCAACCCTGCGCGGTCGGCAGCTAGCTCCGCGCGAAATTTTGGCTGCAAAACGCCATACTCCCAGAAACCATAGAGAATTACAAAAGCTGCGAGCACCCACCACCATCGAAGTAATTTCGCAGCTCCAATGCTCGTGCGACTCATCCATGCTACACAAAAGAGCAAACACCAAAATGCAGTGCTTTGCCAAAAACCATGGATCGCAAACTTCGTATTTGATTTCCCGACCGTCCAGCCCGTTGCCATTGCATGCCACAAAACCACCATGCTCAAAAACAACCAAATCAGACGCGTAGACGCCCATTGATTGCTTTGTCCAGATACCCAAATCCACAACGCAACCACCCCGAAGGTCCCAAGCGATAACGCAATCGCATAGATCGTATCTCCAGCAGCTACGCTCGCACCTGAATCACTAGGGTTCCACAACAGAACCGTAAAACAGAAGATGAGTGCAAACCAAGCCGACGCCTCGATCAGCTTCGCAAACATACTCGAGCTGCGCGGATGATCTAACGAGACCGTCGACGCCGGTCCTTGCGATGCAGTTACCTGCGACGCCGTTGCTTCAGATGCCGAATAGAAAGGATCAGAGGATGATTGCATGAGGAATATATTTCAATGAAGGTAGTTCAGTAGCTGGAGTTCATCCGCTGTGATCCAGCACAATTCGCTCAACAGGAACTGTTTAACGGAGCTTTTTTTTTTTTTTAGTAAACGACTCTAAGACAATAATCAGTCCGAGCATCGCCAGGACGATCAGCAACACTAGACCTGCCCCGATCCAATCAGTTCGCGGCAAGATCAAGGCACCGAGTGAACATGTTACGGTAGCAAGGTAAATCGTGCTGACCGCTTGGCGTTTGGTCATCCCAAGTTCGACGAGGCGATGGGAAAAGTGCTTCTTATCGGCTTGAAACGGACTGCGACCTTCTCGAAGCCGGATGTAGATAACGCTGAAGGTATCATAAATGGGGATCGCCAACAAACACAGCGGAGCGGCCACTGCATGAGGAGTTTCCCCTTTGGCGCCCGCATAAGTTGATAACAAACTCGATACCGCGATCCAATACCCTACGAAATAACTTCCCGAGTCCCCCATGAAAATCGTCGCAGGTGGCCAGTTGTGCTTGAGGAACCCAAGCAATCCTCCGAGGAGAGCCAAGACCATGATGGCCACGAACAATTGAGGCTTCCCTTGAGCTCCCTCAGGAGTCGAGAGCAACATCAGCGCGAGTACAGCGCAAATGATGGCAGCCACGCCAGCACTAAGTGCATCCATATTGTCGAGCATATTGAAGGAGTTGATCAACATCACGATCCAAAGAATGCTCAATACCGGAGTTAGCCAAGGCAAATCAATGTATGCGGTCAGATGCAAATTCAATCCATAAACGATTGCTGCGGCTACGGCGAACTCGATCGAAATTCGAACACGCCAATCGAGCCCAAATCGATCATCAAGTAACCCAAGTATGGCGACAGTGCTGCCACCTGCGAGCAACAACCAAATCGACCCGAGCTTGCTCCACAAACCAGGCAGCATTTCTTGAATGCTCATAGGCAAGTACTGCTGCGTCAACTCTGGAAAAACGCTCGCTGCGTATAGTCCACACGTACCCAGAAGAAATACGGACAAAACCCCCACCCATATCCCCAGCCCACCCCCTCGAGGAATTGGGGTGGTGTGAACTTTCCGTTCATTCGGCAGATCGATTAAACGCAGTCGAACCGCATTGAGCTTGACCCACCGCACCACGACGAGCGAAATCGCGCACGAGATCGCTACGACCCCCAAACAACATACCCACCCAATAACACCAATCATAATTATCCAATTCCCGATGAGTCTTCTCATCAAGCTCCGTTTATGGGGTTAGGCCCGGCGTTATTGTCCGCAGGCTTGTCATGCATCGGCGCAAGATCGGCTCGGTGGCGATGACTCGCAACCTGCTTAGTAAACCATTGTCGACCTTGAGTCAGGAATTCCAATACGTCGTCGCGCTGATAATCCGCATAAGTCCAACCCATCGGCTGCCAGCGTTGATCGCGAAACGCTAAGGTTACTTCCGCATAGATTCCGTCCCTCAAGTACAACCGATGTTCCCGGTTCTTCGTCGATGCAAGAACTAGCTTTGTCATACTTATGTAGCCTGGGTCGATATTGATCGGTCGTTGAATTGTCCGATCTGGGTTATCTCCCTTTGTACCCTCGGAAATGTCGAACCCTTTCGAGAGGGGTGTTTGCGAGAGGGGTGTTTGCGAGAAGAGTCCTTGGTTCAGCCATTCCTGCCCCCACTGCTCTTCCCATAGGTTGCTTTGCAGTTTGTCGTCGGCTAAGCATGCTGGATCGTAAAACGATTCAAAGATCGCCAATTGCTTGAAAAGCCCTCTTCCCCCCAGTCGACTTCCAACCGAACTATTTGGCATTTCGCCCGCAGCCCCAAATGCTGTGTCCGGTGCGACGTTTGCCGCAGCTTTCGTGGCAGCGTTTGCCGTAGCGTCGTGGGTCAGGGGGCACATGGTCGCAAGATAATACTCCGATTCGACGAAATCGAAAGGAATCCCCAGCCGAGCGATCGGCCCCCAAACTTCTTGTAGCCGCCCCCAAATCCGGCCTAAAGCCTCTGGACTGCTGGAAAAAGCAGCTGCAAAGCGGACGCAAGGCGGAGGCTGTTTGACTAGACCCATGCAAAAAACCTTGAAAAATACGTTAACCAAGCTGGTCTCGGCGAAATCGTTCCGAATAGGTAAAGTATTACGCATGGAATCGAACGAAGGCTCAACCCCGACAGCACCCTATCGCCCTGCCGCCCCCCTGCGGATTGGTCCGATGGAGGTATATCCTCCAATTTTCCAAGCTCCCATGGCGGGCTATACCAATTTTGCGTTTCGCCAAATCGTCCGAGAATTCGGCGGAGCCGGCTTACAAGCCACCGAAATGGTCAACGCAAGAGGGTTTGTCTGGCTCGATGAGCATGATTGCGAGCACCCGGATCGACTTTGGGGCATCAAAGACGAACCTCGCCCGCTAGCCGTACAAATCTGGGATAACGATCCGGAAACGATGGCCAAAGTCGGCCGACGACTCGTCGAGGAATACCAAGTTAGTGTCGTGGACATCAATTTCGGTTGCCCTGTCAAACAGGTTACGGAAAAAGCCCACAGCGGATCGTACTTGCTCCGCGACCCGGAACGCATGTACGCGATTATCTCGCGTCTGGTCGAAGCTTGTGCGCCAACGCCGGTAACCGCCAAAATGCGGCTTGGATGCACCCGCAACTCGATGAACTACATCAAGGTCGCGCAGACCGTCGAACGCGCGGGCGCCGCAGCGCTGACCGTTCACGGCAGAACCGCCGAAGACTTCTTCAAAGGCTCAGCCGACTGGACTCGAATCTCTGAAATCAAACAGCATTTAGATCGCATGCCGATCATCGGGAACGGTGACCTTGAAACGGCCGAACAAGTCCTATTCGCCTATCAAAACTATAACGTCGATGGTGTCATGATCGCCCGTGCTAGCCTCGGGAAACCTTGGCTGTTCTCTCAAGCTGCCGCGGCCCTCGAAGGACGCCCCATTCCTCCAGATCCGACTATCGAAGAGCAGCAAAAAATCATGCTGCATCACTACAACCTTGTCGTCGAACGCTTCGGCGTACATCGAGGTACTATGTTGATGCGCAAGTTCGCTTGTTGCTACGCCCAAAACAAACCAGGGGCTCGCCATTTCCGCGGACATATCTCGCGCGTAGAAACCCAAGAACAGTTCTACAGTGTCGTCGAACAATACTTCCCAAAACAAAGCGATATCGATGCCGAACTCGCAAAGCGGGAAGCTTTCCTCGATGCGAAATCCTAAAACTTGACCACTTCCGTTATTTCTTTTCGCGATGAAAGGCTTGGATGCAATGAAGTTATTTGAAGGTAAAAAGGGGTTGATCCTCGGCGTGGCAAACGATCGATCGATCGCTTGGGCTATCGCTAAAGAAATCATGGACCAAGGTGGTACTTGCGGTTTCTCACACCTGCCCGATAAACCCGACGATGAAAAGAAAAAGAACCGCATGCGCGTTAGCAAGTGCGTTGAAAACTACCCATCGCAAACGGCTTTCTTGCGACCTCTCGACGTCCAAGACGACAACCAAGTTCAAGCGTTCATGCAAGACGCCGCGAAAGACCTCGGCGAAATCGATTTCCTTCTTCACTCTATCGCATTCGCCGATCGCGATGATTTGTCTCGCGACACCGTCGAGACCAGCCGCGCTGGCTTCAAACTCGCGATGGATGTGAGCGTCTACAGTTTGATCTCCGTTACCAACGCCGCAAGGCCAATGCTCAAAGCCGGATCCTCGGTCCTGACCATGACCTACTTCGGTGGCGAAAAATGCGTTCCTGGCTACAACGTGATGGGGATCTGCAAAGCCGCCCTCGACGCAACCGTTCGATACCTCGCTTACGACATGGGCCCCAAGGGGGTCCGAGTCAACGGCGTATCGGCTGGCCCTCTGAAAACCCTCGCAGGTGTCGCTGCTGGGGTAGGGGAAATGCAAGAGTACTACGACTACGTCGCTCCACTCGGACGCTGCGTGACACACGAAGAAGTCGGACGCTCTGGCTCCTACCTCTTGAGCTCCTACTCCGATGGCATCACCGGCGAAATCCTTCACGTCGACTCGGGATACAACATCATGGGTAGCCCCGGAAGATTGCTTGAACAATTCCGCAAAAAGAGCTAACTCTCGCAGCAAGCGTTAGCACGCTGGGTTAACTCCAGCTACTCAACACTCACCCTCGCCGCATTGTTCCTCTTGAGAACAAGCGGCCGGCGGCCATCGGTCGCACCGAACTCAAGGTGACAATCTAACAGCACACCCAACGAAGCATCTTTTGGCACGTCGATCTTCGCAATGATCGTGTCCCCTTCTCGCCCGACCTCTAGAGCTTCAAAAGGCCCGATCTGAACCCAGCTCGGCACCCCTTGCGGAACCCCTCTACGCGCCTTCGTCGGATCGATCGTGATCCGAACCGTTTGACTCTTCCCCTGTAACAATGTCCCAGGGACTACGGAGATAATCTGACTCGCATACTTCTCCCCAGGTTGCGTCTGATCCTCAATTGCACCGAGTCGAGGGCGACGAAACTCGCGATTGTTGCTTGGCTCAACCACCCCTGCGTAACCACCGAGAATATACGGGAAGCGATTCGGTGTCACGTGGTAATGATACCCCCGCTGCGAATCCTCATGTCCATTGCACACATCGAGAGCTTGGTCGCCAGTAATGTCCATCGCTCGAAGCGACTCCGATTCGTAAGGACCATAAACAGGGTAGCCATCGAAACCAAACCCAATGATCGGTGAGTGCGACTTACCAGTATCGATAAACGGACTCTTCACACATGTGGGATACTTGTGATAGTGATACACACCCGTCTGCTGCGGGTGACCACAACAAGCATCCAACCAAACTTCATCGTAACCCTCGACGGCATTCAAACCCGCCATCTCGAACGGATTGAAAAACACAACTCCGTTTAATGACATGCCAACTGGCCCCATCGGCAAACGTGTAATCTTGTCGCTTTTCTTGGGAACTAACGGCAATCGAAAAGTAAAGTCTTGTACGCGGATGGTATTGGGATTATCGCTGTTTGGAAAAATAGCTGTCGGATGATTGGGATACCCCTGGCTCTTGATGATCAAATTGTTGGCATCATGCGAGATGCTCATGTTCGGAATCCCATCCTTGTTTGAATCAAGCATGTGATAAGAGAAAAGATCGACCCATTTCCCTCCATCTCGGTATAGGTATTTCGGAGTAGCACTCGCATCAGCACCTGAGGCTCTATGAATACCCCAATGCCCTCCGATGACTTCTACCTGGCCGTCAGTAAGCGTTGTTACTTGACTCTCTACCGAAATCTCTTGCGCAGCAGCAAACGGAACAGCACCGCAAACCATCTGCAAGATACTTGCAGCTATCCATGTAACAGCGACTCTTGATGAGCAAAGCCGTTCACTGTCCATCTTAAAACTCCTTGTAGTATTCCGTCTATCTCAGCGGTACCATGATAGTCAATCGTTTGCTGTGCAGTCGCATTACTTTTTGTCTATCTCCACTCGTATGATGTCGATACCTCTTCGCCGAACCATCAGCTCGCTGACCGCCGCTCGAGACTCCTTATTCCATCGCGCAGTAATGATTGCCGGGATATCGTTGAGTTTGCTGGCTATCCAAACCGAACTTGTTGCAACCCATGCCCAAGACGCTGTCGATCGATTGACGCGCAAGCACTTGGAAATGGTTCGTCAAACGACCCAAAAGTATTCGCAACAGCGACGCGAGCTATCCCGCCCAGATGGTCTAAGAGAAGTCCGAGGTAATCTTCACGTTCACTCGGAACTGTCGCATGACAGCCGAGGAAAAATCGAGGATATCGTCGCTGCAGCGAAACGCGCGGGGACAGAAGTACTACTCTTCACCGAACACCCCAGCAGCGAAAAAGACTTCTATGTCGACGGCCATCGCGGCTTGCGCGACGGCGTCTTGCTCATCCCCGGAGCAGAGATGAAAGGAATGCTGGTCTACCCAACCCTTAGCTTGCGTCCCTTCGAAGCCGCCGATTCGCAAGAAACAACGCAAATCGTTCGTAATCGAGGTGGACATGTTTTCCTATCCCACCTCGAAGAAAGAATGGATTGGCAAATCCAAGGACTCACCGGCGTGGAAATCTATAACACCCACGCCGACTTCAAAAAACAGAAACGGATGATCGAATCGATGAAGAATCCGTTGTGGCTGATCAAAACCGCTGAATTGATCGAACGCTATCCTCAAGAAGCATTCTCGGCCCTTCAAACCTATCCAGAGGATTACTTGAGACGCTGGGATGAGTTGACGCAAATCGCTCCACATACCGCCGTCGCAGCTAACGACGCGCACCAAAACGTCGGCGTTCGAATCGTCATGGGAGAAAGAGACTCGGTAAACATCACGGATGCTCTCGGAGAAGAACTCTTGACCCTCAACCGTCTGGTCGTCGCTCCTCTGATCAAAATCCCCAAAGACGCTAAACAAGGGGATGTTCTTCTAAAAATGCAACTCGACCCATATGAAAACAGCTTGAGACACGCCGGTACCCACTTGCTAGTCAAAGACTTGACCGCCGAAGGAGTCTTTGAAGCCCTTGAAGAAGGACGTACCTTCGTGGCCTTCGACTGGTTAGCTGACTCGAAAGGTTTTGATCTTGCGATCCTTGCAAACGACGGCCAAC
The DNA here is from genome assembly GCA_046051705.1 of Planctomycetota bacterium. GTDB lineage: Bacteria > Planctomycetota > Planctomycetia > Pirellulales > Pirellulaceae > JBKCUI01. The sequence continues at coordinate 13,912 of JBJONT010000434.1, forward strand.
GATACGCACTTGGCACCCGCACGCCGTGGACTAATGGAATGCGACTTGTCGGGCAATCCCCACTAAGCGGTCACTGGAGGATCTTCTGCAATGGCGAAATCGTTGCTCAATCCGATTCCAATCAACTCGATTGGGTGGTACCCAAGCCGGGTGTTTATCGGGCCGAAGTTTGGTTAGAGATCGACGAATCGCCGCAGTGCTGGATTCTCTCAAGCCCTTTCTATCTCAAGTAGTACCGGTTGAACCGCCCTTGAACTACATGACAATCGCGGAACGACAATCAATCGCAGAGCGATTGGTTGTTACAGCCTTCGAGTCACCGCAGTGGACACTAGATACGACGTTTACGGATGATGACGTGTGTATCCTTCACATCCAGGACTTCGATCGGCATGTTCTCTTCGATCCAGCTTCCTTGCGAAACCACGTCGACCAAGTGATCCCCTAAAACCGCTTTGCCATAAGGATTGCATCGCGTGGTGGTCGTCCCATACATCCCTTTGAGCATCTGCCGCTCTTCATTTATCCGTTCCATCGCAACCACAAATCGGTCTTGTGTGGGATGCTCCAATGCGAACCATCGCACCATCGGCAATTTCGCTAGCTGATTGCGAAGCAGAAAACCAACGACCGCTAAAGCGATCACCCCAAAACCCATTTGCCCTAAACCGTTAATTGAACGTCCCCATTGATAGGAGTTGGTAGGGAAAGAGAAAGTTTGACCGGCAAGCAGCAGTCCGATGGCGAGCATCACCAATCCCGCCACACCGAAGATGCCAAACCCCGGAAGTACAAAGATCTCCGCTAAAAGACATATCACCCCTCCTAGGATGAGCAAGATCTCCAACCACTCGATGGTTCCCTGAAACAAGTTGATCCAAAAGAAGAACAAGAAGCATACAAGAGCAATCAAACCTGGCACACCGAGCCCCGGCGAATTGACTTCGGCACTCAAGCAAACCATTCCGACCAAAAATAATACGAAGGTCAACCAGCGTTGGGACGCAAGCCACTCAACTCCTCTTTCCAGTCGGCTGGTCTGTTTCTCCATAGGCAACTCACTGACCATGAACTTGGAAGCGACACTTGATAGATCGACTTCTCGATCCGCAACGAGTCCCATTTCCATAGCTCGATCCACACCGATGCCATTGCTGAAATCGACCGCCTCTCCCTTTTTCCACAGTGGACGATCCGGATCAGGCTCTTGAACCCATCCAGGCACATTACGTTCACGCCGACCATCCGCAGAGAAGAATTCATGCACGCTAGCCGACGGGTAGATCAATCCAACGATATCCCCTGGGTTGCGTTTCGTAAGATTTGCAAATTCCGCAATGGTCGGTTTATTCTGTTCGATATCGTCCCAGCGAATACTCGCCTCTCCGCCCGTTCCAAGCAAAGCATTGGGAGCCATGTATACAAGGTCGGCGGCAAGGGGAATCAGAGCAGCATCTGCGCGGGCATACCCTGACACATAAGCCACAACCTCGGCCCGATCGTTTGAGATTTTAGCCAAGTGATATGCAAGCCGCATCGACTCTTCGAAGGAACCACCGGGACTATCGATCTCTAACAAGATCAAGTCAGCTCCTTCGTTGGTAATCGCATCGTCGATAGCTCGAATCGTACGAGTCACCATGCGTCGATGAAGAATACCCCGAAGCTCAATGACGGCAGGATGCCGAGGTAACGCAAAACTTGCTTTCTCTTTCGGCGGGCTGCTGAGCTTTAAAGCCGCTTGCAAGAGCTCAGGCTGCGCAATCGCATGAGCGATCCACCGCCATTGACGCATCTCTTGTCCCGTGAACGTGGCAAGCTTGTTCGTTGGGACTAGTTGTCGCTCGCGCCATGCACCTTCCGGACGCCCTTTGGACTCCAAATCCGGAACGCTCGTGAACTCGATACCACCCCCTTCAAGATCCAACTGAACAAGGGGTGCAGCGGGGTCTAGCATTGAGCGGACTGCAGCAAGTGGAATCATCCCTCGTTTTGCAGCAACATCGAGATAAGCTTGGACAACCGTCGGCTCGAGTTGCGGTTCATCAATTCCAGCTAGCCCTACTTCCACATCGGATAAGACGACGAGTTCTTCACAAGCCAAGGCGATCAGCACACCATGACCTCGCAGGTTCTGAGTTACGTAACCGACTGATTTGATTCGGCTCCCTTTCGGTCCACCTAGCCAACGCGCGAGCGAAAGAGCTTTTTCAAAGCCTGTTCCTTGGCCAACACTCGGAGCTTGTTCACCAGCGGCTTGTGCTGCAGGATTGGCAGCCACGAATTCCAAAACAACGATAGGTCGTTCGCCCCCACGAGCCTGCGCCGAGAAAGATTCGAGCGATGCGAGGATGCGAGATTCGGTTTCCGAAGTAAGTGGCAACGCAACGCGCAGTAGCGATGCGTGCCGCTCGACCTGATCTTGAGCTTGAACTACCCCGCAACTAAAGGCTGCACCCGCCACCAGCAAACAACCAGCGACTAAGACCAACGCCGCTAGTAAGCGATTGGAAAAGCTTGTGAAATGCTGAAGAATTCTGTAGGACTGGAGGTGCATAGTAGGGTTTACCGCAAAGTCGTATGAATCTGACGGCCTGGAACATTGTATTCACTGGCAGCAAAAAATTCGCAACAAGGCGGAAAACCTTGGGAATTAATCCCGGGGAACTTCATGCACTAGAAGCAAATTATGGGTTTGATCGAGCACTCCGGTCCCAGTAACGTAGACCACCCGATCTCCGACGCTGAGCATTCCGGTCGATTTCCCCCAATGCGTTACATCCGCAATCAACGTTTCAGGGCTGACCAATCGCTCAACCTTGTGAGGCATGATTCCCCAGAACAAGCACATGCGCCGAAGGGTATGATCGGAGTCGCTTACCCCCAAAGTCGGGATATAGTTTCGTTGCTTGGATTTCACCCAAGCGGTCCCGCCGCTATGCGTTGCGACCACAACCAACTTCGCATCGATCGATTCGGCGATGTTCGCTGCATGATAGGTTACCGCCGAGGTAATCGGATGAACCCTACCTGAGGATTTGGGCTGAGGCGCAGCCGTTTGATCCTTGAGCATTTGCTCGGTGTGCAACATGATGCGATTCATCGTCTCGACAGCGATCACCGGATATTCCCCAATAGCCGTCTCTCCTGAGAGCATACAAGCATCAGCTCCATCCAAAATCGCATTAGCCACGTCGCTGGCTTCTGCTCGCGTCGGACGACGATTGTGGTGCATGCTTTCAAGCATCTGTGTAGCGACAATCACCGGCTTCATCTTCTCGCGACAGACTTGAATGATCCGCTTTTGGGCCACAGGAGTCTCAGCCACATCGATCTCGACCCCCAAGTCACCTCGAGCAACCATGATCCCATCGGCCGCTTCGACTATCTCCTCCAAACAGAGCAAAGCCTCCCGCTTCTCAATTTTTGCAATCACCATCGAATTTGAATCCATCGATGCCAGCAGGTTCTTCAGCGAGGCTACGTCCTGTGCAGACCTTGCGAACGACAAGCTGATAAAGTCGATATCGTTGCGTGCGGCCCACAACGCATTCTCGACATCTTCTGGACGCATCGAGGAGACGGATAACGATACTCCAGGCAAATTGATTCCTTGACGCGATCGGATCGTCCCTCGGACGTTGACCACGCAACGCAACGAATCTTTTGTCTTCTCGGTGACTTGCATGGAGATCGTGCCGTCTGCGAGCATGACTCGATCCCCTACCCCGACTTCGTCGATGAGCTTCGTGTAGTTACTCGTCAACTCATGCGATTCATTGGCTTGATTGCCTCGTATGAAAGTTAACTCTTGCCCAACATCGACTTCGAGGGGATCTTGTACGAGTTGTCCAAGGCGAATTTTTGGACCAGCAAGATCCAGTAATACCGCCACGGGAAAACCTACTTGCTCTCGAACCGAGCGAATCTTGGACAATATCCTGGCAAAGTCTTCTTGTTTGCCATGCGCAGCATTGATTCGAAATACATCCACTCCTTGAGTCACCAACTCAGCAAGGATCTTTTCGTCCTCGCAAGCGGGCCCTACAGTGGCAACAATCTTGGTGCGAGCTTCACGAAGCGTATTTCTGGACATGCGAAAACTGTTTCAATTAGCGTGGAATGAATCACCCGTTTGCAACAACGGAGCCGATTGTATCCGCCCTTCGCATTCGCTTCCATCGGGCAAATTCCATTGGCCCCGTTTCAATAGGCACCGAAGCTATCTCGACGATAAGCGACGAACTATCGCTCTGAGTTTCCACCTGAATGGTAGTCAACCTTTGCAAAAATCATCCGACCAGCCTGGGTTTGCAACGTGCTCGTAACGGCAACTTGAACCGTCTGATTGATTTTGTCCCGTCCACCTTCGATGACAACCATCGTTCCATCATCGAGGTAACCGACTCCTTGATCATGCCCCTCACCAGGTTTCACAATCCGGATCACGAACGCTTCGCTGGGCAAATACTGAGGACGCAACGACGCTGCGACTTGGTTCAAGTCGATCACTTCGACATTATGAAGCTTAGCAACCTTGTTGAGGTTAAAGTCCCCAGTCAAGAGTTTTCCGTCGAGATGCTTGGCAAGCAACACAAGCTTCATGTCGACCGGTTGTCCGGCAAACTCGGGCAACTCGGTGTCGTACATCATAAAATCAAGCTTCTCACTGGTACGAATCCGATTGAGGATGTCGAGCCCACGTCTTCCCCGTACCCGCTTGAGCTTATCCGAACTGTCGGCGATGGCTTGTAACTCCATGAGTACAAAGCGAGGCATCACCAACCGGTTATCGAGAATATTCGTCTCAGAGAGTTCGGCCAAACGTCCATCGATGACGCTGCTCGTATCGAGCACGAGCGGTTTGATTCCCTTAAAGTCCCTAGCGAACTCCACGTAGGGAATGATGAACCGAAAATCATCTCTGGTCTGCAGCAATAAACTCACGCAAGCGTAACAAAGTGTGATCAAGATCCCCAAGGAAATGTAGGAACCGTAGGTGTTGTTTCCGCCGGCATTAATGAATGGAGCCAGTGCCAACGTCAACAAATTCGTGAAAATCACACCGATCAACAATCCAAAATAAACCGCCGAGATCACTTCGATCCGCTTGCGAGGAACGAACAAGTCGATTGCGATTACGGCAAAAGCCGACATCAGCACCCCGGAGAAGATTACATAAGGGGCAATGACGTTTCGTTGATCGGGATCCGCTGGAATTTTAGCGATCGAGGATTGCGCTAGCGATGCACCGATACTCGCCGCCGCAACGACGAAAATAATCCGCAGAACGGTCAAAGCGACCGAGTCGGCAAATGGGGAAGCTTCCCGTTTTCCAGATGAATCGAGGCGCGTGGTATCCACGTATTGGCTAATCCGTAACTGCGTTGGAGCAAAGGTTAAAAATCGTGTCCGGCTTACAACCTGCGTTGTATTCTACTTGGAAAACAGACTTTGAGGGCCAGACACGAATCGTCTTTCCACTCGAGACCAGGAGAGTAGTTCCGGTTATAGCGAATAAAGCGACGATGGTTCGAAAATCGCTACCCCAACAAAACGCTCTCGAAACCGTGTAAGTAATCGCTTGCGAGTGGAAGTTGTCAACTGACTTCAAGGCACCGACAAACTGTCATGGCAATCTGAACCAGCACATCGCCGCAACATAATCAAACGGGAAAGCCGTGAAGCAGAAGTGAACTAAGCCCTGAGACTTTTATAGACAGGGGTTCGATAAAGTACCGATCGATTCGATTTCGACTTCGATTCGATCCCCGGGTTTGAGGAAGACTTGAGGATTGCGGGCGACTCCGACCCCTGCCGGGGTGCCGGTGAAAAGAACGTCGCCAGGTTCAAGTGTGATGACTTGCGAGAGATAGCTGAGCAACATGGCTGGTTGAAAAATCAGCTCAGCGGTAGTCGAGTTCTGCATGATCACTCCATTGAGTCGCGATTCGATACGCAGATTGGACGGGTTGGCGATTTGAGAACGCAAGGCGATCGCCGGCCCGATAGGAGCAAAAGTATCAAAGGATTTACCTAAGTACCACTGCTTGCCGGGCTTCCCTTTTTGCCAGTCCCTAGCAGAAACATCGTTGCCGGCGGTGTACCCAAAGATCGATTGGG
>JBJONT010000435.1:0-12656 GCA_046051705.1 Planctomycetota bacterium
CACCTGAAGAATTTGAGCGAAAAAATATCGCCCAAAAAGCCGCGTAAAACCAATGCGCTGGTGTCCGCCAGTCCTGGGCTATCGCAGTCGCGTGAGTTCACCGTCACCGGGCTGCTTGCGCAGCTCCGCTACAGTTACCGAGCCGCTTGCTTTGGGCGGTGCGTGTTAGTGCATATCCGAGAGAAGTTTCGGTGGCCAAGCGGCCCGCAAAGCATTCAGAACGGCGAGCACATCGACGACTTCTTGAAAGATCGCCCCGGAGACCGGGTTCAGTAGGCCGAAGCAAGCTGCGAGCATTGCGAGGATGCTCAGCGCCATTCCCCCTAATGCACTCTGCAAAACGATCGTGCGCATACGTCGTCCGATGTGCATGAATTCATCGACTTTGGCGAGTTTGTTATCCATAACGACCACATCGGCGGCTTGTGCCGTCACGTCGCTGCCTTGTCCGATCGCAACTCCAACACTAGCGGCCATCATTGCAGGGGCGTCGTTAATTCCATCTCCGACGTAAAGCGTTTTAGCTTGTTTGGTTTCCGCTCGAACGATTTCGAGTTTTTGTTCGGGGGACTGTTGTGATAGAACCGTCCCGATCCCGACTTGTTCGGCCAAGTATTTGACTTCGGATTCGCGATCCCCGGAGACGATCATCGTTTTGGTAATACGGTGGTTACCGGCGAGATGATTGACGAAAGCTTTAGAGTCAGCTCGCGGAGCATCGTGCATTTGATAGGTTGCAACGTAAGTTCCATCGAGGAGGATAACGCATTCGAGTCCGGACGAGGTCTGAGGCATGTTGTTTAAACCGGAAGCTTGGTTTTCCAATGCCTTTTTACGGCTGGTGACCGTAATTCGGTGCCCATCGACGAATCCGGTCAGTCCTTTGCCAGGCTCTTCGCTCACACTGTTCGCCGGTAGGGTAGGCAAGTGTTCGAGTTCTGCGGCTTTGAGGATCGCGTTTGCCAAAGGGTGTTTCGAGTAACGTTCGATGCTTGCGACGAGCGACAAGATTCGATTCGCTTGATAGTTCGGCGCAACGACTTGTTTCGTCAGTGTCGGTTCGCCATAAGTCAGCGTCCCGGTCTTGTCAAAGATCGCTGTGCGCACGGAAGGGACTTGTTCAAGCGCGACGGGATTCTTTACGATGATCGATCGCGAAGCGCAAAGAGAAATCGATCCGAGAATAGCGATAGGAATTGCCAGCAGCAGTGGGCAGGGGGTTGCGACGACGAGGACGCTGAGGAAACGAGAAGGGTCATTGGAGAGGGCCCAAGCGATGGTGGCGACTAAGAGAGCGACGGGGGTGAACCATGCCCCGAGTTGATCCCCAAGTCGTCTCATTTGCGGGCGTGTTTGCTGGGATTCTTGCATAACCTCCATGATTCGCGCGTAGCGGGAATCCGAAGCGACATGCGTCGCTTCGATGACCAGCACACCGTCTCCGTTGACAGCACCGGAGATCACATTCGACCCTTTGGTTTTCGTGATTTTAAAGGGTTCTCCTGTGAGATAAGACTCGTCCATCACGCTATGACCTTCGATGACCAAACCATCGATAGGTGCGACGTCGTGAGGATAGACAACCACAGCATCTCCTACTCGAAGTTCGGCAAGCGGTACCGTTTCGATATCGGTCGAATCAGGTTTGTCGGCGCGTCGTCGGTGAGCCACAGCGGGAAGCCGTTTCGCGAGGGCCGAAAGGACACTTGAAGCATTCGACAGAGCGTAGCTCTCTAGGGCTTCGCCACCCGAGAGCATCAGCACGATAATCGCTCCGGCGAGGTACTCACCCAACAGGATCGATACGATGATGGAGATTCCGCCGAGCAGATCGGCTCCAAATTTGAATTTCAGAGCACCTAGAAATAGTTCCGAGACAAGCGGAATGCCACCGACGAGTAAAGCGATCCAAAGGGGCCAGTTGGGATTTAGTCCCCAGTTCGCAAGCTGAAAGTATTGGATCGCTAGGTAAGCCAGGATGCACAAGAGTGCCAAGATTGCGATGAGTGTCGTTCGCCATCGCGACCAGGCTTGGGTGATTTGCCCGATCGAAGAGATTTGTTTATCAGTGGTTACTTGAGAGCTTGGCTCAGACATGCATCAATCGTTTCATCTCTCGCACGGCTTCTACCATTCCAACGAGAACGGCGCGGGAGACGATACTATGACCGATATTGAGTTCCCGCATACCTGGAATCGCAGCTACGGGCTTTACATTTTGGTAGGTTAGACCATGTCCAGCGTGGAGTTTTAATCCAAGGTCGAGGGTGCGTTGTGCAGCGTGTTCGAGCCGTTGCAGTTCGCGAAGTTGTTCTGCACCGCGAGCTTCGGCGTAACTTCCCGTATGAAGTTCAACGGCATGGACGCCGAGTTCTTTCGCAATGTCAACTTGTTCGAGATCCGGGTCGATAAAAAGGCTGACGCTGATATTTTTTTGGTGTAGGGCGTCGATCGCTCTGCGCAACACGTCGGATCTTGGGCGTAAATCAAGCCCACCTTCGGTGGTCACTTCTTCGCGTTTCTCCGGAACCAAAGTGGCTTGAGCGGGGAAGATATCGCAAGCGATCGAGACGATTTGCGGAGCGCAGGACAGTTCGAAATTCAGTTTCGTACGGATCGTCTGTGCCAGGAGCATCACATCGCGGTCTTGGATGTGCCGGCGATCTTCGCGCAAGTGCACGGTGATGGAGTCAGCTCCGCCGAGTTCGGCCAGCACGGCGGCGGCTACCGGGTCGGGTTCTACCGTCCTACGGGCTTGGCGGACTGTGGCCACGTGGTCGATATTAACGCCGAGTTCTACCATGGGAGAGTTTCGTTAGAGATCGATGGTTGGTCGCTCGATGGTAAGCGACTGAACTCTAGTTTTACTCAAGGGTGTCGGGAACTCGCAAGGGGCGCGATGAAAGCGACACGCTCTGAGGGCGTTTATTCGCACCCAGAGCGTGTCCTTTCCGCCGTGAAAGATGGGCCTTACCTGATGGGGAGGTCTGTCGGTTTCGTCGGTTTGCCGTCAAAGACGGGTACGACTTGCGACGCCACTAAGATCACGGTTTCTCGTTGAGACTCAAGCAAATGCATTTGGCGTGCCAAACACTTCGGAGATCGAAAAAAGCCTGAGAATGGCTTAAAACAGAACGATTAGGGGGTTTAGAGCGGGGGCAAAGCCAAGGGATTTGGCTGGGATTGTAAAAATTACCAATCCCCTGCGTGTAGAGATGCTTGGGATGTTATTTTTACAATGGAGTTTTTGGGGGGGTTTTGAAACACAGAGACACAGAGGCACGGAGAAAGACCGGAGAGAGAACCGAGAAAGACCGGAAAAAAGAGTAGGGGAGAGGAAGAGTAGGGGAGAGTTGAGGGAGGGAGAGGGAGTGAAAAAAAGGGGTAAAGAAGGGGATAACCAAATGGGATAAGGTGGAGCACGAGGATTAGTGACCAACTTAGGCCCTGAGCACTTTTTGGTCTGCCGGCTTCCTCCGTGTCTCTGTGTCTCTGTGTTTCCAATGTCCTCTTTTCCCGCTTTGCATTCTCGCAAGCACCCAGAAAATCAACTCTATCCAAAATCGGGATGGGTAATCATACTAACGGGCCCCGGAGGAGGCCCAAAATTCTATCCCCCGTCTTTAAGATAAATCTTTCCGATGCATTCTAGTTCTCGAACGAGCCCCACCCGTATTTGTTGTATTGGCGCTGGTTATGTTGGTGGCCCAACGATGGCGATGATCGCCAAACAGTGTCCGGATATCCCTGTAGCTGTGGTGGATTTGAACCAAGCTCGGATCGACCAATGGAATTCGGATGAACTTCCGGTCTATGAGCCGGGCCTTCAAGAAATTGTTGCCGAAGCTCGCGGTAGGAACTTGACGTTCTCGACCGATGTAGAAGGGGCTATTCGCAGCTCGAACATGATTTTCATCTCGGTTAATACACCGACGAAGATGCATGGTATTGGAGCAGGCCGAGCCGCGAACCTAGAATTCGTCGAGAAATGTGCTCGCAAGATTGCTGAATGTTCCCAAGGGCACAAAATCGTTGTCGAGAAGTCGACGTTGCCTGTGCGGACGGCAGAAGCGGTCAAGCGAATTCTAAGCAGCGCGTCTTCTGGTGCTACGTTCGACGTCTTGAGCAACCCTGAGTTCCTCGCGGAAGGAACTGCGGTAAGCGATCTGCTCGCACCCGATCGCGTTTTGATCGGCGGTGAATCCTCGCAAGCGATCGAGCAGTTGGCAAGCGTCTACGAGAGGTGGATCCCTCGCGAGAAAATTCTCACGACGAACTTGTGGAGCAGTGAGCTTTCGAAACTGACGGCCAACGCCTTCTTGGCTCAACGCGTCTCATCGATCAATGCGATTTCAGCATTGTGTGAAGTCACAGGGGCGAACGTTGACGAAGTTGCCAGAGCGATTGGGACCGACTCTCGCATCGGTCCGAAATTTCTGAAGGCATCCGTCGGATTCGGCGGCTCCTGCTTTCAAAAAGACATCTTGAACTTGGTCTATCTGTGCGAACACTTTGGATTGAGCGAAGTCGCCAAGTATTGGGAGCAAGTCGTTGTAATGAACGACTACCAAAAGAAACGGTTTTCGACCCGAATGGTTCGAACGATGTTTCATACGGTATCGGACAAGCAGATTGCGGTCTGGGGTTTTGCTTTCAAGAAGGACACGAATGACACGCGGGAATCGGCGGCGATTTATGTCTGCCGAGATTTGCTCGAAGAAGGGGCGAGATTGATGGTTTACGACCCGCGCGTCAATGAGAAACAAATCCGACAAGACTTGATGAACGTCTTCAAAGCTTCCAGCGGTGAAGTCTCGGAGCGTCATCGACTGTTGATCGAGAAAAACGTGACAGTCGTCAAAGACGCTTATACTGCCGCTAATCAATCCCACGCGATCGTGGTTCTTACCGAATGGGATGAGTTCAAGAAACTCGATATGCAGCGTGTGTATGATCAAATGCATCGACCTGCATTCGTCTTCGATGGACGCAATGTACTCGACGCCCAGGCGATGGAAAAAATCGGTTTTGAAGTACACGGTATTGGCCGCTCGTAATGTTGATCGTTCGTAGAGCATCGCAATCTCCCGGGAGCTTTTCATGATCGCTTGGCAACTTGTCGGTAGCACTTCAAACGAAAACGGCTCTCTTGCTGGTGGCCATAGTTCGACGCCGAGTTCATCTTCGGGTTCGACGCAGACTTCGAAGCTAAACAACGTACCCTTCTCTCAAGAGCCTTGGAGTACCGAGGTAGCAACAAGCGAAGGGGTGTTTCGCATTCGCTGGGAAGCGTCGAATAACGGCAAAGCACTTGGGATGAAATGCTTGACCGTCGAGACCGACACGCTTCGCACCGTGATTCTTCCCTTCCGAGGGATGGGGATATGGAAATCATGGGCAAGATCTTCCGTACGAAGTGCCAATCAGGCAAACGGAAGCAATTCAACGGATAACGACTGGGTGGAGTTTGGTTGGAGCAGTCCAGTCCAAGGCCCAGTACACCCAAGCCTAGTGCCGATTGGAGACCCATCGGGAATCGGTTGGCTAGAAGGCTTCGATGAACTGCTGGTGCGATGTGGGTTGCTCAGCAATGGCGCACCGGAATTCGATGCGGCGGGTAAGGTCGTTTATCCCGTGCATGGCCGAATCGCAAATCTGCCCGTGGATTCGATGCGGATCGAAGCTCATCCGGAGGCGGGTTATCTCGATGTAATCGGCGTAGTTAGCGAATCCCGATTTCTTGTTTACAGTCTGTCACTTGAGTCTCGCATCCGGTTCCACATCGGTTCGAGCGCGATAGAGATTCATGATACGGTTACGAACGTGCGATCAACTCCAGGATCGATGCAATTGCTTTATCATATCAATCTTGGGCAACCCGTCTTGCAATCTGGTTCGAAAATCGTCGCTCCCCTAAATCGGCTTGCACCTCGCGACCCGAGAGCGGCAGAAGGGATCGGTCATTGGGATCGCTGCAACGGCCCTCAAAGTGGGTATAGCGAACAAGTCTACTTTGGCGATCCAGCTTGCGATTCAAATCATTGGACCCAAGCGATGCTTTGCAATCACGACGAAACACTCGGGTACGCGGTTCACTTCGAGAAAACGACTTTGCCCGTCGTGAATTTCTGGAAGAACACAGCGAGTGTTGAAGATGGCTACGTCGTGGGGATTGAACCCGCGACTGGCTTTCCCAACAACCGAAGCTTTGAAGAACGCAACAACCGCGTCGTTCAATTGCAAGGTGGTGAGTCCCGAACATTTCGATTGAAACTCGATCCGAGAATCGGAGCTCAAGCCGTATTGGAGAGCAAGCAAGCGATTGAGAAGCTGCAAAGCAAGCCTTGTTGCGTCGAAAATGCGCCTGTGGCTGGCTGGTCCACCTCTGCCGAGTCGAACGCATAATGTCCTCTTCGGACGCGAGTACACACGGCACTGCGTGTGCAGGATCGCACGGAAATGCGCGTGCCGAGAAGCACGACAATGCGCGTGCAGGAACGCACGACACTGGCGACAAAATTCTCCTGGATGCACCTCGGGAGAAAAGTGTTTCGATAGGATTTAGCCTTTCTCTGCTGATCATCGCCTTTATCGTCCGTCTTGCGATTGGATGGTCGATGAGCGGTTCGCTCGACTCTGACCCTGATGCTTATGCAACCCTGGCAAAGACTTGGGCGCAAACCGGTACCTATGGTTTGATCGACCAAGCTGGTGTAGCGCATCCCACGGCTTATCGACCAGCGATGTATCCTTGGATTCTAAGCTGGTTCATTCTTTCGACGAATTGGAAGACATGGATCATTCTCTTGCATGCGTGCCTGGGTGCGATGACGGCTTATTGGACTTTTGCTGTCGGCCATAGATTGCGTTTGGGTACGTTCATCTGCCTTCTCGCGATGGGCTTTGTCCTTTTCGATCCGATCTTGTTACGTCAATCGACGTTGGTCATGACCGAAACACTCGCAACTTGGTTCGCGATGGGGATTTGGTGGACGTATCTGCTTGGGGTAAGCACAAGTCGCACGCGGGGAGGGGCTTGGTTCGTAACCTTTTGGTCGGTGTTAGGAGTGCTATTGGGGTTTGCATGTTTGTCACGGCCGACAAGTTTGATGTGGGCTGTCTTGTGGAGCGGTGTGGAGCTCAAGCGGAATGTTCGCGGTGGGGCACTCTTGATGCTCGGATGTGTGCTGGTGCTCACCCCGTGGTGGTATCGCAACGCCCAAGTATTCCACGAAGGCGTTTGGACCACTACGCACGGAGGATATACGTTGCTACTGGCAAACAACCCGGTGCTGCTCAATCACTGGCAACACTCAGCATCGCGTGAATGGGACGAAGAAGCTTTTCACACTTGGTGGCAAGAACGTAGTGAAGGGGTACAAGGTGAATTGCAGAGGGATCGATTAGCGAATTCGTTAGCGATGAAATCCATCGAAGCGAACCCGCTTGGTTTCATCTATGGTATTGGAATTCGGCAGCTTTGGTTCTGGGCTTGGTGGCCATCGGAGCGCCAAGCGGGGCTGGGCCTTCGATGGCTGATCGGCTTGTGGTACAGCGCAGTGACTTGTGCTGTTGTTTATGGATGTTGGAGTCTTGGCAAGCGATGGGATCGCAGAGTGTTCGGCAGTGCATTGTGGAATTGGATGCCGGCATTGAGTATGGCGATCAGTCTCTGTGCGATCCATTCGGTGTACTGGAGCAACATGCGGATGCGCTCGCCACTTATTCCGCTCGTGAGCTTGCTGGCCGCTTACGGTCTACAAATGATTTGCGAACGATATGCACCGTCTACTTTGAAGACAATGTTTCAGTCTCTCTCAAAGATGCATACGACGCCCCGTTGAAATGGGCGCAAGCTTTTAAATGCGTTTGAACATTTTATCGAGTTGATCTCGGGAGAAGAACAACGCGGTCGGTCGTCCGTGTGGGCAATGGTGGGTATCGTGATAATAGTCTCGTTGTTCGAGCAACGCCGATATCTCGGTTGAGTTGAGTCGGTCGCCTGCTTTGACAGCGGCTTTACAAGCCATCATGTTCATGATGTCATCGAGAACATCACGAGGCTCAACCCGCTTGCTTCCAACCATCAGCGATTCGATGACTTGCCTTAGCATCTCGGCGGGAGAAGCTTGTCGAAGAATAGACGGATAGGAGTGCAGAGCGATTGTGTCACCACCGAAGGAATCGATTTCGAAACCGATTTCAGCAAGCATATCGCGATGCTCGAGAGCGATGGCGATCTCCGCTGCTGGCATTTGCACGGTAGCGGGAACCAGTAATCGCTGTCGCTCAATCGACTTGGAAAGAACTTTCGCTTTGATCTGTTCGTACATGATGCGTTCGTGCAACGCATGTTGATCGATAATTACCATACCCGCTTCGTCTTCCGTAATCAGGTAGCGATTATGGATTTGGAATCCGACAGGCTTGGAACTTCCTAAAAACGGATCCGAGATCGGGGAATCGAATCGGCCATGTTCAACGGGAAGGTGTGAAATCGCTTCGGTGGAACCTGCACCTGGTTCAATTGCGCTACCTGCCATGTTGCCACTGGGCATGTTGCCACTGGGCATGGAATCAGGATGCGTTAAGTCTGAAGCGCCCGTGAATGCGGGAGTCGAACTTGTGGTACTGCCGAGCGTGCTGTTGCCAAAATTGTTGTCGGCATTGCCGAGCGTGTTACCGAAGGTGTTGTCGCTCGGGCCGATGCTTGGGTTTGGAATATTGCGAAACGTTGTCGCTTGGAAGCCTTGATCGGGATAGGGTTGAAATTGAGGCACGCTGCGAGCTCGCGCCCAGTCGATCAAGGTCGAGTTGCCGGAAGACGTCGCAGGTGATGTTACAGAGGAGCCGGATGGTGAATTCGATGATGAATTTGATGGCGAAATCGTTGGTGAGATCGAAGATGAATTGGAAGAAGAGTTCGCCCCTGGCGCTAGTGGGTCGTGTCCTTTAGCGACAAGGTTCGACGTAAGGAATTTGTGGCGCAAGGTATGCAGCAGTCGACTGTAGAGGGCTCCGGAGTCTTCAAAGCGGACTTCGACTTTCGTTGGGTGGACGTTGACATCGACGGTTTTCGGGTCGATTTGCATATGAAGGAAACAGACGGGCAAGCGACCGACCATCAAGAGCCCACGGTAAGCTTCTCCGAGAGCGTGTTGCAGTGCGCGATCTCGGATATATCGGCCGTTGAGGAAAAGATACTGCATTCGGTTGTTGCTGCGCGAGACAGATGGATCTGTTACG
The DNA here is from genome assembly GCA_046051705.1 of Planctomycetota bacterium. Classification (GTDB taxonomy): domain Bacteria; phylum Planctomycetota; class Planctomycetia; order Pirellulales; family Pirellulaceae; genus JBKCUI01. The sequence goes on from JBJONT010000435.1 coordinate 9,247, forward strand.
TAGCCTCGCACTTTGACTTTGTCGTCTTCATGTTCTACAGCGATCAGAGCATCAGCGATTTCATCCCCGAAGAAAGCTCGGATTCGCTCCGACCAACGGGTTGTTGGTGGAAGGTCATGCAGGGTTCGCTCGTTGCTTGTGAGGACCATATGGACATTTGGAAAAGCCAGCGCGATTCGCGTGAAGGCTTCCACGACATGTCCCATTTCCGTCGACGGTGTCTTGAGGAACTTTCGGCGAACGGGAGTGTTGAAGAACAGATGGCGTACTTCGAGTGTTGTACCGATATTCATCGCACAAGGTTTAATCGGTTCACGATCAGAGCCTTGAGCGCGAAGTTCGTAGCCGCTGTCGGAGGTAGCAACTCGGCTGCGCAGAGTCAGGTGGCTGATCTCAGCGATCGAGGCGAGAGCTTCACCACGAAATCCTAACGTTCGGACATCGAACAAGTCATCTGCGTCTTTCAGCTTGCTCGTTGCGTGCGGAGCGAGAGCTAAATGAAGTTGTTCTTCATCGATCCCGCAACCGTTGTCACTGATCCGAATCAAATCGATCCCGCCACCTTCTACGGAGACTTCGATGTACGTCGCTCCTGCATCGACGCTGTTCTCCAACGTCTCTTTGATGACACTCGCTGGGCGTTCGATCACTTCACCGGCGGCGATCTTGTTGACCAAACTAACGGGTAATTGGCGGATCAGTGGCATCGAGCGATTAAGGTTTCTCAGAAGGTTGCTTATTGCGAAACGAGTCTTGCTTGAACCTTTAAAGGTATCGGAAAAGGAGAGCTTAGAGAAGCGATTTCGGGGAGAGCCCTGAGGCAGAATGTCCTTGGTAACCCGCTAGGAATCTTGAGAACCAATTCGTGATCCCAGAGGTATTTGCTATAATATCGATGCGGGGATTTGTGCTTCGAGCCCCCCGCATCCCACCTTTACAGCCTTCCCTCCCAGAGATTCTTATGTTGCCAATTCCAAGGCTTGCATTCTCTTTTCGATCTGCTCAGAGCATCGACGACGGCTTGGTAAGGCGCTTGCGTGGCGAATTTATGGCCAAGACCAGAAGTATAAAGGTGAGAGAAATGTCCCGTTGGGTGATTGCAAGCATTGTTGGATTGATGAGTTTTTCTGCGATCGTAGGCGTTTCGGGGAAGGTCATGGCGCAAGCGGGGCCGGCGGTTGAGCCGAGTGCAGATCCTGCGAAGGCTTTCGAGCCACGGGAGTTTGTGGGTACGAATGGCAAGGCACTGAAATATCGGTTGATCAAGCCGATGGGTTATAAATTCGGCAAGAAGTATCCGCTTGTGCTTTTCTTGCACGGTGCGGGAGAGCGTGGGGATGACAACGCTTCGACGCTCAAGCATGCGGCGAAGGACTTTGCCGATTTAGAGCGACGGGCGAAGTATCCGGCGTATGTCGTTATTCCGCAGTGTCCAACAGATCGGCGTTGGTCGGAAGTCGATTGGTCCAAGGACGCGAGTGCGTTGCCTGAGGAGCCAAGCGATCCGATGCGGAACATCAAAGAGTTGCTCGACGAGATGGTAGAGAATGCGGGGGTGGATCCGAACCGGATCTACATCACTGGACTCTCGATGGGTGGCTACGGGACTTGGGATGCCATCGCACGTTACCCGGACTACTTCGCGGCTGCGGCTCCGATTTGTGGTGGAGGGGATCCGAAGACAGTAAGCAAATTCAAATCGTTGCCTGTTTGGTGTTTTCATGGAGCGAAAGATTCCGTGGTCAAGGTCGGGCGCTCGCGTGAGATGGTCGATGCATTGAAAGCAGTCGGATCGCCGGTGAAGTATACGGAGTATCCAGAAGCTCAGCATGATAGCTGGACTGTGACTTATGCGAATCCCGAGCTGTACGCTTGGTTATTCTCCCAACGTCGCGAGAGCAAATAGTTGCCCTCAAGAGTTTCATACCGGTTCGCACAGAGCGAACCGGTGAACCTTCGCTGTTTCCTCGACTCGTAGATTCTTGAACAACATGTTGCACCTGAGTCCTCGATGGCTAACCGCCACATTGATTTGTTTTCATTTATTGACGCTAGAGAATTTCGGGGCGAGGGCAAACCGTGTACACGGACAAGAGCCCGAAGCACCCGCTTTGCCGCCGGCCCTGTCAACTTCACCGGCCCAGTCAACATCACCGGGTCAAGCACCGGCACCGGATCAAACTCCAGCAGCGGCTACAGCTTCCAAGCCGTACGTGGACTTTGTGAAAGACATCGTTCCGTTGCTTGAAGAGCATTGCTTGTCATGTCATCAAGGAGATGAGCCAAAGGGTGGGTTTGTTGTAACGGACCGTGAAGCGGTATTAGGATACATAACTCCTGGTTCGCTTAGCGATAGTTCCCTTTGGACGGATTACTTGACAGCACCCTCGAAAGCGACACAAGAAGATAGCTTGGTCATGCCCCCTGATGGTCCAATGCCGATGGCACAGTTGGCGTTGATGAAGTTATGGATAGAAGAAGGTGCGCCATGGCCGGCGGATTTTAAGTTTGGAGACCAAGCGAAAACAATACAACGAGGGGGATCGTTACCGGTACGGATTTATCGTGCGATCGGTTACTTCCACCCTGCAATTGTTCACTTCCCCATTGCCTTGCTTTCGTTAGCAGGGATGTCGGTCGCCCTATCGTTCTTCTTAGGACAGCGATTGATTCCCTTTGCGTATGCTTGTCTTGTCATTGGGGCCATCGGTGCTGTTGTTTCGGCGGTGATGGGATGGTCCTTTGCCGACATTCGTGGACTTGCGGAATGGTCGACGATGATCACCAGCAAAGCGACGGAAAAAGAGTCCAATGAGTTCTTTCACCGTTGGTTAGGGACCGCGACGGCGGTCGGTGCCGTTGTGGTGGCTTGGATGGCTTACCGCGCACGCAATGTCGAAGGGAAGCGGCCTGGTTGGGGATGGAAACTCGGCACGCTGGTGCTTGCGATGTTAGTGGGGATAGTTGGTCACCAAGGTGGAGAGTTGGTGTACGGCGATATCTTCGCCAAGGCAATCGAATTGTTTTCCAAGTAAGCCGTGCGTGAGAATGCAATAGCTCTCGCAAAGAAAGCACCATCCCCGCGCGGTCGATTGACGCCCAAAACGTAGCATGGGCATATCTTGCCCGTGTGTCACGAGACGACGGCTCTCGCAAAGAAAGCACCATCCCCGCGCGGTCGATTGACGCCCAAACCGTAGCATGGGCATATCTTGCCCGTGCGTCACAGGACAACGGCTCACGCAAAGAAAATACCGTCCAAGCGAGGTCGGTCGATGCCCAATACGTAGCATGGGCATATCTTGCCCGTGCGTCACGGGACAACGGCTCATGCAAAGAAAAAACCATCCAAGCGCGGTCGAATGAAGCCCAAAGCGTAGCAAGGGCATATCTTGCCCGTGCGTCACAGG
>JBJONT010000436.1:0-11575 GCA_046051705.1 Planctomycetota bacterium
ATAAAGTCGTACAGGACGTCGATGTCTTCACCCATGTAGCCACCTGGGTGTCGGATCAGTCCATTGGATCGGTAGTAGTGGTAATAGGAAGTATTGGGAGCAATAGGAACAATGCATTCCAATCCATCGACGCCGGTGGTGGCAGCTGCAAGGCACAGTGTTCCGTTATACGAAGTACCGATCATACCGACTTTACCTGTCGACCAAGTAGCTTTCACAAGTTCATCGCCATCGACGCTTGTGAAACCTTTGGCTCTTCCGTTAAGCCAATCGATGACGGCTTTGGGGGCAAGCGATTCGTTTTGACCGCCGACGGTCGGGCACCCTTGGGACAATCCAGTTCCAGGTGAGGAACTGTGTACGACTGCGAAGCCTCTTGGTACCCATTCGCCGAGATGTTCACCGGAGAGTCGAGGGCGTTTGCTTTGTTGCGGAATCGATGGTGCGGTTTGGTGTTTCGGCGGCGGGGAGTTAAGGTTCTGTCGCGGGCTCCACATGAAATCCGGCGAAGTCGATCCGATGCCGGCATAGTAAGGGCTGGACTGATAGATGACAGGAACTTTTAGTCCTTCGGTATCGGTTTGCTTCGGTCGCGTAACGCTGACGTGTACCCGATCGAGCTTCCCGTCTTTATCAGAGTCGAACTCGGTTTCGACGAACAGATCATGTTCGATCCAATCGGTTTTGAATTCGGGTACGACTTGGGCGACGCCGTCTTTGAAAACCGGTTTGACTTGCTGCGAATTTGCACTCTGTGAATTAGAAGCACTCGGTGAATTTGTAGCACTCTGGGCATTGTTGGGGCTCTGGGCATTGTTAGCATCCTGTCCAACACTGCTCGGTAAGCCCAAGCAGAGGCTTAACATGGAACCCACAGCAGTGCTTGGTAGACTGTGGCGCAAGGCAGTTCGCAGGGCATGTCGTAATGAGTTTGGATGCAGCATGGTAGAGAAGTGCATAAGAGACATGAAGAAGGTTATAGGTAGACGTTAATTAGCTGGTTTGGAAAGCGGAGCCATGGATTGTCCTTCGGCTAGTTTTCCAAGGTCACTTGTAAAGGTGACGTATTTGTTTCGGTCTTTGATGTATTCATCATCGAAGACAGCGCGGCGAAGTTCTTCGCGCTGTTCGAGGAACTTGGAGTAGTCTCTTGGGTCGTCCGGATGGAACACGGGGCAGGGTTTGTCGTAGACGATGGTCGCACCGAGATCTCCTTCGGTGTGAAATCGTGACATTCCAATCACGCGATCTGCCACAAAGATCGCTTCGTTAAGTTCGTGGGTAACGATCAAGATGGTGTATTGGGGGCGTTTGCCCGCGCGCTTCATTTCAAGGTTCTCTTGGTAGAAACGCAGAAGCATGAATTGCAGTTCCTCGCGCATCGCTTCATCGAGAGCACCGAAGGGTTCATCGAGCAGCACGACTTTGGGTTTCAAGATGAAGGCTTGGGCTAACGCTACGCGTTGTTTCATTCCCCCGGACATTTCCGATGGGTATTTGCCGCAAGCTTGTTCAAGTCCTACGCGGCGGAGAAAGTCGCGGGAGTCTTGAAGGTGTTTCTTTCGAATGCGCCGATATCTCGGATAGAGAATGGTTCGGTCGAACAACGATGTTTGATCGAGTTTCAATCCGAAGGCGACGTTTTGTTCGGCGGTTAAGAAGTCGAACAGGGCGTAGTGTTGGTAGACGATACCTACGTTTCGAGTTGGACCGGTTACCGGTTCGCCATCGGCAAGCACCGTTCCTTCGGTCGGCGGGTGGGTGCCGAGGATGGCTTTCAAGAGTGTGCTTTTTCCGCAACCGCTCGGTCCGACAATCGCTACAATTTGGCCCGGCCAAACCTTGAGATTGATCTTGTCGAGGACTGGGTAGTCTCCGAAGCGATGCGAGAGGTCTTTGATTTCAAGTGCGTATTCACTCATGAACAGAGTTCGATCCGTGGGGCGAAGGATGCGAGGATTGGCCAAAGAACCATTTGGTCAATTGTAACACAGCCACTACGAGACCACCGGCGAATACACCAAAGAACAGATCGAACACCGCAGGGGTGCACCAAGCGAGCAATCCGCCGAGCAATGGGATGTGGTGCAACGTTTCGGCGATCGACTCGGCGATATGGTGAAGGGATTCGAATTGATGAACGATGATTCCACCGCCGACGAGGAACATTGCCAGCGTTCCTGCGATTGCGAGAAACCGGAGCAGATATGGGGCGACCCAAAGGATTCCTGCACCGAGGGTTCGCAAGACAGGATCGATTCCTTGGGTTCCTTTTTTGGTCAACCAGTACAATCCAAGGTCATCGAGTTTGACGATCGCGGCTACCAAGCCGTAGACACCTACGGTCATGAGGATTCCGACGGCGAGCAAAACTCCGAGGGAGGTCGAGAAGGGTTTGCCTTCGAGGGTTCCGAGGGTGATGACGATGATTTCAGCCGAAAGAATAAAGTCGGTGCGGATGGCGCCTCGGATCTTATCTTTCTCGACTTTGACCAGATCGACATCCGGATCGCTTAAAGCTTGGAGTTGCTCTGCTTTTTGGCGAGCTTTTTCTTCTTTGGCATGAGGATGCAGCCATGCATGAAGGAGTTTTTCGACACCTTCGAAGCACAAGTAGATTCCGCCGAGCATCAGCAATGGTTTGATGGCCCAGGGAGCCAGCGCGCTGATCAAGAGAGCGGCAGGAATAAGAATGGCCTTGTTGATCGCTGAGCCGACGGCAACGCGCCAAACGACAGGCAACTCGCGATCGGCATTGACGCCGGAGACTTGTTTGGCGTTCAGAGCCAAGTCGTCACCCAAGACCCCTGCGGTCTTTTTGATTGCGACTTGGCTCATCGAAGAGACGTTCTCGAGAATCGAAGCGATATCATCGAGCAGCGTCAGGAGAGTAGCACCGGCCATAGCAGCGATTACGCCTTCTACTAAGCTGTTTTAATTAGCCTTTTTTCGCTGCTTCGTAACGCTTGGTCACTTCGTTCCAGTTCACTACGTTCCAGAAAGCAGCGATGTAATCAGGACGGCGGTTTTGGTACTTCAAGTAGTAAGCATGTTCCCAGACGTCGAGTCCGAGGATCGGTGTACCTTCGATGCCAGCGACCGCTTTGCCCATCAAAGGATTGTCTTGGTTCGGGGTCGAGCCGATTTCAAGTTTACCGTTGTTGACGACGAGCCAAGCCCAGCCGGAGCCGAATCGGCCTGCACCTGCGGCTGCGAACTTTTCTTTGAACGCATCAAAGCTACCGAAGGTGGCTTCGATGTCGGCGAGCAAAGCACCCGATGGTTTTCCACCAGCGTTCCAGCCGATCACTTGCCAGAAGAAGGTGTGGTTCCAGTGTCCGCCACCGTTGTTGCGAACTGCCATTCGTTTGTCTTCAGGAATCGCACCGATGTTGCCGACGATTTCTTCGATGCTCTTGTCGGCAAACGGAGTGCCTTCAAGGGCTTTGTTCAAGTTATTCACGTAAGCTTGATGATGCTTGCCATGGTGGATTTCCATTGTCTGCGCATCGATGTGGGGTTCCATGGCGTTCGAAGCGTACGGAAGTGGAGCAAGCGTAAAGGCCATCGTGAATTCTCCTTTGGGGGAAAATAGAAAATCTTCGGAAACGTTCGTTTATACTATACTTCATCCGGCCACAGGTCAGCTTGTGTTACGAAAGCTTCGTTCGCGGTCGGAAAAGGTCGCCGGACTCAAGAAAAGTCGGCCAACGCAAAGACTTAGTGTAGGCAGGAGCCCGGTTTCCGCCAGTCCCTAGCACGCCAGTCCCTAGAAACACAGGAATGCTAATGAAAAACATCGCGATTGTCTATTTTTCCGCCGGCGGACATACCCAGCAACTCGCTTTGGGTATCGCAGAAGGGGCCCGCAGCGTTCCGCAAACCAACGCAGTGCTGCTGCGAATCGAAAACTCGGATTTCCGCGATGGCCGCTGGAAAAACGACGAAACAATCGCAAATCTCGATCGTGCCGACGCAATTGTCTTCGGATCGCCAACCTACATGGGTGGCTTGGCCGCCCAATTCAAAGCCTTCATCGATGCGTGCGGCGGAATCTGGTACGAACAGCGATGGAAAAACAAACTCGCCGCCGGTTTTACCCACTCTCAAGGCCTCTCAGGGGATAAACTCAACACCCTCGAAGGCCTCGCAATCAACGCGATGCAACATAGCATGATCTGGGTCAGTCTCGGTACCCGCCCCGAAGGTTCACAACACCAACACATCAATCGACTCGGTTCCTACATCGGACTGATGGCACAAAGCGAAGCGGACCAAATCAATATCCACGAAGGTGATCGCCACACAGCAAAACTTTTTGGACAACGTATCGCGGATGCAACCCACCGTTGGAATAAACCGTAAGCCGTAAACGGGCCATTAGCCGTAAACGGGATGGCCTCAAACGGAATGGCCTCTCCAGTGAATCACTCGCAGCATTAAAATACAATCGATCCTACATCCGATTGAAAAATCCCACCCACCCCCCAATCCTTCCATGAATATCAATCGATCCTCGCCCGCCGTGGGACAATCCCCACAGTCCCTTCGCAAAGTTCTACTGCTTGCAGGACTTCTTTCGCTCTCTTTTAACTTCTGCGAAACGGTAACTTGGAACTCGCCAGCACAAGCCCAAGAGAAATCGCAGACTCCAGAACCGATTCGATTCAATCGGGATATCCGCCCGATCCTTTCGGACAACTGTTTCTATTGTCACGGACCCGATAACAACAAGCGAGAAGCTGGGTTGCGACTCGATACACGCGAAGGGTTACACGGTAAGGGTGCTGTAGGGCAGGATGCTGTAGGTCAGGGCGCCGATGGACAGGGTGCTGTTGTTCCAGGTAAGCCCGAGGAGAGCAAGCTTATCGAGCGAATTCTCTCGACCAACGCCGAAGAGAAGATGCCTCCGCCGGAGAGTGGCAAGGAGATTACCGCCGAACAAGTCGCGTTGTTGAAGCGATGGATTGCCGAGGGTGCGAAGTACGAAGGTCACTGGGCGTTCCTTCCGATACAACGTGAAGGATCCGAGCAAGAGGTCGGTAATGCAACTGCAAGCCCTCGAAGTGATGAAGAAATCATTCGGCGGATCGATGCAAGGGTCGCAGCAGGTTGGGCTACACACGGGCTCGATAGTGCCGCCCCTGCCGCTGAGAAAATTACGCTGCTTCGTCGTTTACATTTCGACCTGACGGGCCTGCCACCGAGTGAGTCGGAAGTCGATGAGTTTCTGGCAGATGACTCACCCGGAGCTTATGAACGAACCGTCGATCGATTGCTCAGCTCCCCTCACTTCGGTGAACGGATGGCGATGTGGTGGATGGATTTGGTTCGCTATGCGGACACCGTCGGTTATCACGGTGACCAAGACATGAGTGTCTCGCCGTTCCGCGACTATGTCATTCGCTCGTTCAACGAAAACAAACCGTTCGATACCTTTACGATCGAACAGCTTGCAGGCGACTTGCTTCCAAACCCCACTCGCGAACAGCGGATTGCTTCGGGATATAACCGTCTTGGCATGATGAGCGCCGAAGGTGGTGTTCAAGATAAAGAGTATTTAGCGAAGTACATGGCGGAGCGCGTGCGCAACGCAAGTGGCACTTGGTTGGGACTGACCCTTGGTTGCGCGGAATGTCACGACCATAAATTCGATCCACTTTTGACCAAGGACTTTTATCGCTTCGGTGCCTTCTTTGCCGACATCAAAGAACGAGGCTTGTACTCTGGAGCGAACGATGATGGTAACTGGGGACCGTTCATCAAAGTACCTGATGCTCAGCAAGAATCGCAGCGCGATGCACTCTTGGCACAAAAGCAAAAGGTTGAGCAAACCATCGCGGCAACTACTCCCGAGCTGCTGGCGGAACTAGATGCTTGGGAAAACAAACATGTGGCTTGGACGTTGCTCAAGCCCGATTCGTTGGTCTCTCTCGAAGGTGTCTCACTTCAACCCCTTCCCGATGGATCGTTCCTCGCAAGCGGAACGAATCCTTCGACCGATACTTATCTGTTCACCACCAGCAAAGTCCCTTCGGGAACGACAGCCTTCCGGCTCGAAGTCCTTCCAGATGATTCGCTTCCTCGCAAAGGACCTGGTCGAGCTGGGAATGGAAATTTCGTTCTCTCGGAATTCGTTGTCCATCAGCGAGCAGCGAACGGGCAAACGCTCAAGCTTGCATTGAGCAATCCGAGCGCAACCTATGAGCAAACGGGTGCAGCGGATAAGAACCCGTACGGAAAATGGGCGATTGCAGCTGCTCTCGATGGGGATACCAAAGGTCGTAACTGGGGATGGGCGGTGATGGAGCAAGTGGGCCAACCCCATGCTGCTATTTTTGAAACCGCAGAGAACCTAGACTTACCTGCCGACGCTTCGGTCGTTATCGGGCTCTGGCAAAACTTGGACAACCCACAGCACACCATCGGTCGATTCCGATTGTGGGCTACGAACGCACCACGTCCGATTGCGGTGAGCAACAGCTTGCCAGCTGACATTGAAGCGATCGTGACGAAGGAAAAGAAGGATCGAACGGCGCAAGAGAACGAGAAGCTCTTGGCTCACTTCCGTGCGATTGCCCCAAGCCTTGAACCGATGAGGAATCAAGTCGTTGAGTTGCAGAAGCAGATCGCGGCGCTCGACAAGTCGATCACATCGACGTTGATCACCGAGTCCGTCCCGCCTCGGATGGTTCGCGTATTAGCGCGGGGTAACTGGATGGATGAGACAGGCGAAGTTGTCGAACCTGCGTTTCCAGTTTCTCTCGCATCGGTAACAGGTGCGGCTCAAGCTCCTAGCGAACCGAATGCAGCGAGTCCAACGCGTTTGACGCGATTGGATTTGGCGAAGTGGATCGTCGATCCGAAGCATCCTTTGCCAGCGCGAGTATTGAGCAACCGACTGTGGAAGCTTTTCTTTGGGGCGGGGTTATCGACCAAGCTTGATGATCTTGGTGCTCAAGGTGAATGGCCAAGTCATCCAGAGTTACTCGATGACCTAGCTGCGTGGATGATCGATTCCCGCTGGGACATCAAGCGATGGATCAAGACGGTACTGATGAGCCAAGCTTATCAGCGATCTTCCGTGGCGACGCAAGCGATGCGAGAGAAGGATCCGTACAACCGATATTTGGCAAGACAATCACGTTATCGGTTGGATGCTGAAATGGTGCGCGATAACGCATTGAGTGTCAGCGGATTGCTTGTCAATAAGCTTGGGGGGCGAAGCGTTAAGCCTTATCAGCCCGCCGGTTATTGGGCTTATTTGAATTTCCCAACGCGCGAATGGCAAAACGGTAAAGGTGAGGAGCTGTATCGACGTGGTTTGTACACCCACTGGCAACGTCAGTACTTGCACCCGAGCTTGTTGGTTTTCGATGCCCCAAATCGCGAAGAGTGCACCGCAGACCGTCCACGATCCAATACGCCGCTACAGTCGTTGGTGTTGCTCAACGATCCGACGTATGTAGAAGCTGCAAGGACGTTTGCAGAGCATATCGCAGAGCATGAAGGGGATGTTGCCAGCAAGCTGAACAAAGCTTTCCGGAGAGCGTTGTCCCGCAATGCCGATCCGAGTGAACTGCAAGTACTTGAGAATTTGTATCGATCGCAACTTGAGCAATTCAAGCAGTCGCCCGAGCAAGCGAACGAATTGTTGCGAGTCGGAGAACGACCCGTGAGCTCCAAAGTCGATGTTGCCGAACTAGCGGCTTGGACCAGCATCGCGCGGGTTGTGCTTAATTTGCATGAAACGATCACAAGGTATTGATAGATACGGGATCGATAAGCATAGCATCGATAAACATAGAATTGATGCACATAGCATTGATGCACATAGTTGTGGTGTCGATGCAGCTTGGGAATAGATCAGGTTTTTCTCGCGTTGATCGAGAATGCGTTTACTTAGCGAAAGAAACAACAGACCATGAATCGAATTGAGAATGGGATTTACCGCCGAGCTTTTCTTCAGCGAAAAGGTGTCGGGATCGGGTCGATGGCACTCGGATCGATGCTTGCGAAGTCCCTTGGGAACGCTCCTGTATTTGGAGCCGATGCCGATCCTAAGTCGGCTTCTCGCGGGATCCTGCAACCATTGCACCATGCGCCGAAAGCCAAGCGGATCATTTGGTTGTACATGGCCGGTGGAATGACCCACTTGGAGACGTTTGATCACAAGCCCAAGTTGGCTCAGATGCATGGCCAGGCAATGCCTGAGTCGATTACGAAGGGACAGCAGATCGCTCAGCTTCAAGGTCAAAAGCTCAATTGCTTTGCGCCGCAGCATCCATTTAAGCCGTGGGGGCAGAGTGGGCAAGTGATCTCCGAGATCTGGCCGCAGCTTGCATCCCGATGCGCAGATGACATGTGTATCGTTCGGTCGCTTCATACCGATGCGATCAATCATGATCCAGCCCACACTTTTATGAATACCGGGACGATGATCAGCGGTAGGCCCGCAATGGGGTCTTGGTTGCTCTATGGATTAGGGAATGAATCGGAGAATCTGCCAGGTTTCGTCGTGATGGTTTCGACGGGCAAGTATGGACAGCGTCAGCCTATCGCAGCGAGACAATGGCATTCGGGTTTCTTGCCTGGGCAATATCAAGGTGTTGAATTCCGAGGCACAGGGGATCCTGTGCTGTACGTTGGCAATCCCAAGGGTGTTTCCGGAAGTCAGCAGCGTCAAGTCGTCGATACGATCGCTTCTTTGAATGGAATAGCCAATAGCCGACTCGATGATCCCGAGATCGCCACTCGTATCGAACAATATGAGCTTGCTTTCCGAATGCAAACCAGCGTTCCGGAATTGATGGATGTTTCCAAAGAGCCCGAGCATGTATTCGATTTGTACGGCACGAAGGGTGGAGACGGGTCGTTCGCGTCGAACTGCCTATTGGCACGTCGACTTGCGGAACGCGGTGTGCGATTCATTCAGCTATACCATCGCGATTGGGATCACCATGGAGCAGTCAAGACGCACTCGGAAGGAACTGCGAAGGAAGTCGATCAAGGGGTCGCGGCTTTGATCACCGATTTGAAGCAGCGAGATATGCTCAAAGATACGATTCTCGTCTTCGGGTCCGAGTTTGGACGCACACCGATGGCTCAAGGGGATGGACGTGACCACCACTTAGCAGGCTTTACGATGTGGTTCGCTGGAGGCGGGTTCAAGCCTGGTTTCAGTTACGGTGCGACCGATGAGTTTGGATATCATGCGGTAGAAAACCGTGTTTCCGTGCACGACGTTCATGCGACGCTGTTGCATCAATTAGGGATCGATTACCAGCGATTTAGTTATAAATTCCAAGGTCTCGACACGCGTTTGACGGGTGTTGAACCTTGCCGCGTCGTTCACGAACTGCTCTCCTGATCCCACGATACCCCCACGATATCCCTACCATAACCCCAAAACATGGACCACCATTTGGACCACGATGTGGGCCAAGTTTTGTGCCATGTTTTGGACTAGGTTTTGGACCATGATGGAAATCAGGATGGGAGTCAGGATGCAGGTTCGTTTAAGCAACTTGTAGCCGATCGAATCGCCGACTAGCAAGCGATCAAATCGCGGCAAGCTTCGGCTAGCCGCAACCTGGCGGTATGTAACCGCCGCTTGATCGTACCGATCGGTGCGTGAAACTTTTCAGCCATCTCGATCATGCTGTTGTCGTCGATGTAGTATGCGATCAACGTTTCGCGATCCATCGAACGCAGTTGAGCGAGTTGTTCGTGAAGTTGCCGTTTGGTTTCTTCGCGAACCAATGCTTCTTCTGCATCGTGTTCACAATCGATGGTCGCTTCGAGGACTTCGTGATCGATGAGTGTTAATCGTCGCCGCCGAACGCCTCGGTTGATGGCCATTCTTGCAACGATCTGTCGCAACCATCCCGAAAAAGCTTCGGCATGTTCCAACTGACCGATCTTGCGCCATACTTGAAAGAAGACGTCTTGCCGCAACTCTTGGGCTTCGTCCCAATTCCCTAACTTGCGATACGCAATATTCAGAACTTGGGCTTCATGCCGTCGGCACAATTCATCGAACGCTTCGCGCTGGCCAGCCTTGGCTGCATTGACCAAGTGGATCAAGTCAGCGTTGGCTTCGAATTTATCGCTACTGCATTTGGCAGCACTGGTGTTTATACAGGACATGTGCTCATGCTCCGGGGTGTATGCATTCGCGGTCTTTTTCGGAACGGAGGGGCTGAACCTTGGATGCAAGCTGGCACAACAATTGGGTAACGATGACCGAACTGTGTGCAGGGAATGCAACTTTGGTACAAGCGGCACAGCGAAGTGAAGTTTGCCCCTGAAAACAATTGGGCTAGCTCACAACGAAATGCGACTTGGGGTCCGTTGGAAGGACGAATGCTAAGGATCGAGGTGTTTGCGCGAAGCTCTTTCAAACCAGGTGGGAGAGAAGCTATCGCGATATTGAAATTGGATGAACGATTAACGGAAACGGCGTATGTCGCCGCGTTGCCTGTCGCTGGACCTGACTGGTGTGTGCGACGACCAGGATGACGGATCTGAGCCCATGGGGCTCGGACAGTGCATTTGGTGGCACTGCGTCAATGGTCTTGCACAAACAGCATGGGCCAAGCGTTTGGGGCTTGTCGCGCCGTTCCAACGAAACATCCAATCCTCGAGCACCTCTAGAAGGTGAAGGGAGACCACGCTAACCACACTATTGAGGGTGGCGATCTCGGATGTTTGCTTGGCTGCAAATCCGTTGAAATATCGCTTAGCACTCGTTGTGAGACGCATGAGATCCTCCTCCACACCGTAACGGTGCAGCATGAGATGAAGTAAAAACCGACGACCTGAAATTGGCTACCGGTGGCTTTAGACCTAAAGCCGACTCCATAGTAGCCGATTACAGATCGGAAAACAATGAAAACTGTGGTTCGCCAGCCGACCGCCTTGAAACCTTTCGGTTGGAATGCATTTCGGCATCGCTTGCCCCTGTTAGACAGTTTGCGACGAAGAAGGTTCGCGCTTTTTTCTTTTTTTCTCACCGATGCGCTTTTAACCCATCGAAAAATGCGATTTACCGGCGTACTTATTCAAGCAAAATGACTCAAACCATCCGGTGAGTCGCGTGAGCCATCCGGTGTTTGGCCGCGAATTACTGGGTAATTCAAGCGGAGCGGCGCGCCGCCCTGTGTTTGGCGTACCCGGTTCAATTCCGTCCGTAGGTCGAACGAATTAGCAACCATGACGTTGTGGGGATTGAGTTACAGGCGGATTGAGGCAATTTGACGGTATCGAGCGCGCGAACTCTCCGCTTCGTACCATCACACGCGTAGTATTCAAGTGGAATGGCTCGAGCCATCCCGTGAGTTCACCCGTCACCGGGCTGCTCGCGCAGCTCCGCTTAGATCACCGGGCTGCTCGCGCAGCTCCGCTTAGATCACCGGGCTGCTCGCGCAGCTCCGCTTGAATTGGAAGCGGAATGGCGCAAGCCCAGCCTTTTAAAGGTGTTTCTCGAGCCGCTAGCTTTTCGAGATTCCAGCAAAATGCGGAATCGAGGTAGAATGAAGTCATAGCAGACAGGAGTCAAGGACCGATTCACATG
>JBJONT010000437.1:0-6719 GCA_046051705.1 Planctomycetota bacterium
TCAAATTGGCATGAAGAAAGGGGGAACAAACGATCCCCCATAAACCATGAAGCTGTCGAGGAATAAGCCCCCACTTGGAAAGATCAGCGGTCGCAAACCAATCGATCAAAAAGACTAACCATAGAACACCTGTGAATCCGCCAATCTGCACGACCCTACTTCGAACACGTCCTGCAGTCGAGCTTTCCACCATTCTCGCTTCACTCCCCTTGGAAACCGTCCGGTTCTTAAACCCTCTACCTCAGTCTAGATGCTCGTTATTCTAGATGCTCATGGCGCAAAAGTGAGCGTTATTGCACCACTCGAACCGCTTTTCTGCCATGCAACAATCCTGCCACTACAGAACAAACCCGATTTCCCAAATACTCCAATCCAAATTCCCCATGCGCATCGACTTCGGTCGCGATTACATCGCCAACTTCGATCTGAGCGAAATCCTCGGGAGAAATAGTCGATCGCGCCATGACGGCAACCAATTCATGCCGGTCCTTTACCCCACCTCTGCTCCCCAACACACAACCGATCAATGGGCTTAGCGAAACATCACTAAACGCCAGTTCACCATCAACACTCTTCAACTGCGCATTAGCCGTACGAAACCTCAACTGAAACCCAACGCGAAAATAAGATTCAGCGTCCGGAAAATACCGATCGAATTCGACTTTACCACCGATACGTCCTACGTTCGCATCCAAATCGAGACCTGCAGCAACAGATTCCGCAAGACAAGTCGCGAATGGTTCGAGAAACCAATCGACCAAGCGATGTTCGAGCGATGTTCCCGATAGAACACCACTGCTTTCCTCCGCGAACCCCTCGCCTCCGAGTGTTTGCGCTAAAGCGCCCTCAATCCCAGACATTGGGATATCCAAAAGGAAACAGGAAGATTTTGGAAGGGATGCTGTCTGAACAGCAGACACCGGCGTTGATCGCGTTGAAGCGAACGGCAACTCAATAAGCCGCACTCCCATCGGAATTGAGTCTTGAATAAGTCCGGAAGCAACGAGCCGAATGGATTGACGCTTCTGTCGTGACGCGACGTTTAAAACTTCAAGTTCCAACGACTTTACACCTCGTTCTCGAATGCGTTCCTGAACCTCACGGGCCCAATGCTGAAATCGCAACAGCAAATGCGAATCGAGTTGTTGATGCCAAGCCGACAGTTCGACGCTACCCATGGTAACCACCCTTTCGAGTCCATTCAAAAAAGTTGTTGGCTCTATCCAGTGCTCAACCTTCCCTTACTTGCCCATCCCCATACACGACGTATTTCGTTGTAGTCAATTCCGTGAGCCCGCATGGGCCGCGTGCATGAAGCTTATCGGTACTGATCCCGATTTCAGCCCCAAGCCCCAGTTCCCCGCCATCGTTAAAGCGAGTCGAAGCATTCACCATCACGGCCGCTGAATCGACCCGGACAGTAAATCGTCGCGCTGATGCGAGATCGTTCGTAACGATCGCATCGGTATGCCTCGATCCATAGCGATTGATGTGCTCGATGGCTTGATCAAGCGACTCGACAATCCGCACACTGAGAATCGGGCCGAGGAATTCTCGCCCCCAGTCATCCTCCGTTGCTTGCACAGCATCGGGCAAGATACGCTTCGTTGGCTCATCCCCTCGGAACTCGATGCCGAAAGGTAACATCGCTTGATGCAACTTGGGCAAAAACGATTCAGCAACATCACGGTGCACGATCAGCGACTCCGCTGCATTGCAAACGCCCATGCGTTGAGTCTTTGCATTGACCACGATCGCTAACGCTTTGTCTTGATCCGCGTGACGATCCACGTAAACATGGCAATTGCCGTCATAGTGTTTGAGCACCGGCATGGAAGCCTCCTGCACAACACGCCGAACCAAAGACTCTCCTCCACGTGGGATCACCAAGTCGATCCATTCCGAGAGTTTGAGCAACTCCCCTACCGCAGCGCGATCGACGGTCGGCACCAACTGAAGAGCTCCCTCAGGGATACCCATTTGCTGTGCAACACGGTTCATTACACCGACCAACGCTCGCGAACTGTTGAACGCTTCTTTTCCACCTCGAAGGATGATTGCATTACCACTCTTAATCGCGATTGCAGCAGCATCGACAGTAACATTAGGACGCGACTCGTAGATAAACAAAATCACGCCAATCGGAACACGCACCTTTTGAATCTGCAACCCATTAGGACGGGTCGAACCACTGAGAATCTCCCCGACCGGATCTGGTAGGGCAGCGAGCGATTCTAAAGAACCGCAGATCGCTTCAAGCCGCTTTTCGTTAATGATCAGTCGGTCGATCGCGGCATCGGTCAAACCATATTCAGGAGCTCTAGCGACGTCCAAAGCATTCGCAGCGAGGATCTCTGAAGTTGATCCACGAAGAGCCGTCGCGCAGGCTAGCAACCATCGGTTCTTTACAGCCGTCGATAGATCTTGGAGCTCCAGGGAAGCGCGGCGAGCAATCTGCCCCATTCCAAGGCACATACCAGCCAAGTCTTCGTTCGCCATCAAATTCTCAGTATTCGAACCAGACCCCGATTGCATCGAAAATCAATTCCACATGGGAGGAATCACACGCACAGAACATCCTTCGGGGCCTCAACACCAGAACCCGCGTTAGAAAGACGACCTAGAAGTATCGTAGAACCACCTTAGGGGGTCAATGCCGAAACCCCAGACCGTGATTCCTTGAATATCCCGGCTCGGCTGCCTCCTTCATGCAAGTCGTTGGGGCCAATAGAATTCCCAACAGAAGGCCCAATAGAAAAACCCGTGGAAGGCCTAACACATTCCCAGTGCGACCGGTTCAGTTCTACCAGCCGCCGGGCAATCTCGATCCCCGCCGAAGTTAACGAAGAATCGAAAACTCTAATCCAGCGATTTGGTAGAGCACGATACCGCCAAGATACCGTTTCGTATAGAAGCTTGCAGTCGTTAAGAAGCTCGCCGAGCAAACGGCAAGATCACCGGCTCAAGGTCATCTTCCAAGTCATGTTCAAGCACGCTGGTGGTTAGGCTTGCTTGGCTCACTTCTTCTACTATTTCTTGGGGCTGCTTGTTACTCCCGAGAAGTTTCATCATCCCAGAGATTCGATCGCGTGAAGGCTCGGCATGAATCCATAGGCTCACACCAAGCTGTTGGATTCTCGATATTTGGGATTCCATCGACATCAGTCGATGCGTCCAAAGAGCTGGCCATTGAGCATCGAGAAGCCTTGAGAGTTCGCCAAGCGTCACCGCAGGACGACCTTGCTGACTGGCTTGTTCCAAGATCCTCGCTCTCTCAAGCTTGTCTTCGAGCATCCGCTCGCACGCCCGATCGACGCCCCCGTAGAGACGTTCGACTTCGCGATCGTCTTCACGAAAGTATGCTGATCGCAGATCGCACAGCAATTGCTCCCAAAGAGTAAGAGTCTCGGTGAAGCGATCCAACCAATGGCCGATTTGATGAACGATTACTGGAACCATATCCGAGTCTATGAAGTACGAGAGTCGATAGCCGCTAACCTTGCATTGCCATCTTGGAGAGCTCTACTGCTAGAACTCCGTCAAATCAAAAAAGATGTTCTGCAACTCTGAGTCACAGAACATCTTTTCAATTTCAATCTAGTAACGTTCCACTTTAGAAGTTGTACGTTACACCCAAGTCGATCCCGTGAAGGAAGTACGACTCGGTGTTGAATCGATTCACAGGCGAAGTCGTCGGTGGGTTGATGATTCCCAAGGCGTCGACATTCGTGTCAACTTGACTTGCTGCAATCGCAACTTCAGGAAGAACAACCAAGGTATAGCCGACACCGACTTGGAATCGACCAACTTGATATCGCATCTTGCCATTCATTTCAGGGATGAAAGTGAATACATCGCGAGTCACCGTACCGATGTTGCTCGATTGAGCGAACAATCCGCGGCTTTGGATATCAGGTACCGATGGAGGCGGTGGAACTTGATTGTACGACCCGCTGATGACACTTGTCGAAGTCATATTGCCCATCGCAACCTTACCCATCAAGCCGAAACCGAGTCGCCCACGGGTGATGTTCGACTGCAAGCCGACGTGACCACCATGAAACTCGTTCTTCGTCGAGAACTGATCCCTGATGGTTGTAATGGTCGTCACCGGTGGAGGAGCATCTGTCCATCCGTCGGTAACTTTCGATCGCAATCCATAACCGGAATCGAGTCGCAAGAACGTGTAACCGCCGATCAAATCGGTTCGGTTGTATCGATCACCGAGCAATAGAGCGCGGACGTAGATGTCTCCGGAGAACACATCCAATTCGTTCGTCACACCGATCTCACCGACGTTCTTACCAAAAGAACCACGATCCAAATTCACCAGATAGGTATCCGGTTGATTGAGCGATGTGTTGAAGAACGATATACCGGTCGAGTTTCCACCGTTGGTGATGACTTGTTCAGAATCGTTCGAAACGATCCCCCAAGCCCGACCGCCAATTCCGTACTGCTGGCAATCATCCAGCCAAAAGCCCACGTTGCCTCGCAAGCCAACCAACATGTCCGTTCCCAACGGATTATCGGTTCCGCCGAGCAAAGGGTTTGTCGGAAGGACCGAAGGCGAGTTTCCGCCTACGATCACCGGCGAACCATTGAGTCCACGTCCCCACCAGAGCAGTGTGTCAAACTCAGACCAACCCAAGTTTCCACATCCGTCCGAGTCACAACCGGCCGCTAGACCGGAGGCCAAGCCGCCGAAGACAGAATGGGAACTGCGAGCACCGCCACCCAATCCCGCTCTGGATCCCAATCGGCCAAGACCGTTGCCGCCACCCATCGAAGTGCAATCAACACCACTGCAACCATCCGTGGTGCATCCTGGTGATGTGCAATCCGAAATGCTCGACGCCCCAGTTCCTAAAACAGGACGAGTAGTCGCTGCCGCAGGAGTCGCACTCGCCCATGTCTTCGGAGCCGCAACCGACCCCTTAGCAATAGATTTGTCCGACGGACTAGTAGCCGCTCCTACGTCGGAGATCGATTGGCTCGCTCCGCTTTGAGCCTCTTTGGCCACCTCGCCATCCGCGATGCGTCCGGCAGTCGACCGGAGAGCCTGGCTCGCTTCCTCTTGTCCGACCGCGGAATGTCCCACTCCACAAAGAGAGGCCACGATCAGGGTAAGGGTTCTTCGATTCATTTTCATAGTACAATCCCGCTACGCGTTGGCATGCGCACCTTTCGCATACAAGGATCGGCCGTTACGACCGTCAGCTACGAAAAAAATGGGACACAAGGAACAGAATTTACAAAATACCTAGCCGTCACAATATGCATGCAAATCCCGAGTCGCATGCCGGACCTGCCGCTAATGCACTCACCGATCGGAGGAATTCCCAAGAAACTCTCCTTACTTAAGGTTTTTCATTGGAGTTTCGTGGGTAGAATTCATACGCCATGAACCAGAAACCCAATCAAGCTCCGAATTCTCCCAAAGCAGACTTGCAACTGCCCTACCGGCCCTATATCGCCGCTGGCTGGAAAATGCCCGGGGTCGGTCGTTACAAAATCAATCAGTGGCTTGAACAAGTCCGCGCGGTGAACCAATGGGAAGAGAACCGCAAGCAACTGACCGACCCGCAAATGCGGAAGGAATTCCTGTCACTTATCTACCGCGCAAAAAGTGGAGAGGACTTGGGAAGCCTGCTCCCCGAGTGCTATTCGTTGGTCCGCGAAGCGGGCAGGCGGAGAATGAACATGCGGCACTACGATGTTCAGATCCTCGGTGGAGTCTTTCTGTACAACGGCTGCATCGCTGAGATGCAGACCGGGGAAGGCAAAACGCTTACAGCTACCCTGCCATTGATCCTCCACGCACTTCAAGGCAAAGGAGCGCACCTGGCAACCGTCAACGATTACTTAGCGCATCGCGATGCCGACTGGATGCGACCTTTGTTCGAAGCCTTGGGGCTAAAAGTCGGTATCGTCTTGACCGATCACAGCCAAGACGAACGCAGGAAAGCCTATAACGCAGATGTAACGTACGGCACGGCAAAAGAATTCGGTTTCGATTTCCTCAGAGACCGGCTCTTGATGCGAGCTCAGGGTCGAAACGCCAACGATTTCCTCGGAGCCGGCTCAAGCCAGCGTTGGAACGATACCGGCGAGCAACCGGTGCAACGCGGAATGCACTTTGCCCTTGTCGACGAAGCCGATAGCATCCTGATCGACGAGGCACGCACGCCATTGATTATCGGCTCCCTTGGGGACGAATCGCGCGAAGCTCTCATCGCTACATTTCGATGGGCTTCGTCCCATGCACAGAAGTTTCAACCCATCACCGATTACACCCTCGAAGAGGATGGCCGTAAGATCGAACTTACATCGCGTGGTCGGCAACAGGTTCGCACTTTGCCTCGCCCCGAAGAGATCCGAACCGTCGCCTTGGTGGATCTTTACGAGTACATGGAACGCGCGATCCGCGTCGAACGCGATTATCATCTCGATCGGCAGTACGTCATCCGCGACGGGGAGATTGTCATCGTCGATGAATTCACAGGTCGTCTTGCAGAAGGCCGTAAATGGAGAGATGGGATTCACCAAGCAGTCGAAGCCAAAGCAGGCGTCGAAGTTAGCGTTCCGACGGGTCAAGCAGCCCATATTACCGTTCAAGACCTTTTCTTGCGTTACAAATACCTTGCGGGTATGACCGGTACAGCCGCGACGAGCGCTGGCGAGTTGCGCAAGATCTACAAAACCCCGGTCGTCCAAGT
>JBJONT010000438.1:0-11060 GCA_046051705.1 Planctomycetota bacterium
GTGGGTGACGGACCTTTAAAAAGCGCGTTGATGCAACAAGCGGATCACTTGGGAATTACCCCCTATGTCCACTTCCACGGGCATTTGAATAACCCATACCCATTGATGCAACGCTGCGACCTGCTGGTTCTCCCTTCTCACTACGAAGGGCTTCCGAACGTGATGTTGGAAGCTATGGTTTGCCGTTGCCCAGTACTAGCTACCGACACGCAACAAGGAGCGGGTGAGTTTCTTCGAAAACATCCCTTTGGCCGATTAGTGCCCGTTAAAAATCCCAAAGCGATGGCCACAGAAATTGCTGATCGCTTCAACCAACCTACTCGTTGGACATCGGTTCTCGACGATGCCGAACAATACACACGGCATCATCACGGTCTATCCCACTGGATCGAATCATTGTCCGAACTATTTGAAAAAATTGCCAAAGCACCGAAGTCATGAAACCATCGAATTCAACACCCAATTTCTCACCAGCAAATCTCTCAGAAGCCAACCGCAACGTGTCGAACGCACAACTCGCTGAAATTTTCGAAGAGATGGCAGACCTCTTGGAACTCTCCGGTGAGAATGCGTTCCGCGTTCGCGCTTATCGCAGTGGAGCTGCGGCCATCAGCGCACTGAGCCAACCGGTTACAGAATTAATCAAAAGCGGTTTTGATCTCACGAGCATCGATGGGATTGGAGGGACACTCGCGGAGAAGTCCAAAGTTGTCGTCGAATCAGGCGCTCTACCTCAATTGGAAACTCTTCGTCAGGCCGTCCCTCGAACGCTTCGCGACGTGATGCGAGTCCCAGGACTCGGTGCGAAAAAAGCGATGAAACTCCACCTAGAACTCGGTGTGATCGATCTCGCCACGCTGAAAACTGCTTGCGAATCAGGACAAGTTGCAAACATCAAAGGCTTCGGTAAGAAAACCGAGGAGAACATCCTGCAAAACCTCGGGATTGTCATGCAAGCCGCAATGCGGCTAAGGCTAGATCAAGCTGAACAGTTGGTTGAGAATTTACGAGCGCATTTCGACGGATGCCCATCGCTTGAACGGCTCGACTTTGCAGGCAGTTATCGCCGAAGAAAAGAAACCATCGGAGACCTGGACATTCTGGTGATCAGCAATAACGCCGAGGAGGTTATGAATCGTTTTGGTTCATTTCGTCAGGTTCAAGAAGTTATCGGGCGCGGTGAGACCAAAATGAGCGTTCGGCTGAACAATGCCTTTCAAGTCGACTTGAGAGTTGTCCCGCAACAATGCTGGGGAGCTGCATTGCAATACTTCACCGGCAGCAAAGAACACAACGTCCATGTTCGATCGATCGCAAAGTCCAAAGGGCTGAAGATCAGCGAATACGGTGTGTTCAAAGAGATAGACGAAGGTACTCCTATCGCTGGAGAAGATGAACATAGTTTATATGCTGCGATCGGTTTGCCTTGGATTCCACCTGTCCTTCGAGAAAATCGGTTTGAATTCCAACCCAACATTCAAAACCGATTAGAGGTCCTGATCGAGGAATCAGACATGTGCGGTGATTTGCACATGCATACGACATACACCGATGGCGAAGCTACGATCGAGCAAATGGTTGAAGCAGCCGTCAAACGGGGCCTAAAGTACATTGCTATCACCGACCATTCGAAGCGTGTAAGTGTCGCTCGCGGACTAAATGATGAACAAGTCCTCGCGCAATGGCAGCTGATCGATAAGATCCGAAAAGATTGGCACGGAAAAATTGAACTGCTTAAAGGGATCGAATGCGATATTCTCGAAGATGGAACTTTGGACCTTCAGGACGATACCTTAGCCCAAGCCGACTGGGTGACGGCAAGCATCCATTTCGGGTTGAAACAAAGCAGGGATGAAATCACCGAAAGGATACTTAACGCGATTCGTCACCCATTCGTCCATGCAATTTCTCATCCGACTGGCCGATTGCTTTCAAGACGCCAAGCGTACGAGGCTGACTGGCCTGTGCTGATGAAGGAGGCCAAAGCATATGGTAAATGCCTTGAAATTAACGCAAACCCAGAAAGACTTGACCTAAACGATCTACTTGCATGCGCAGCGGCCGAAGCGGGAGTATGGTTGGTTATCAACACGGACGCGCACGCCACCGATCAACTTGGATTGATGAAGTATGGCGTCCAAGTAGCCCAAAGAGCGGGCATCTCGCGGCAAGCGGTAATCAACACGTTACCACGTGCAGAATTTATGGATTGGCTGAAGAATCGATCCCGAATTCCTTCTCAAGAATCATAACTCGCTGACTGAGCGACTCAACGACTTCCTTAAGTTGCTTGATTTCTTCTTGTAATTGGGCGGTCGATTCGCTCGACGACGTGATTCGCCCCCCGAGTGAACCGGTGGTTGGTTTCGATTGTGCTCCCTCATCATCATCGCTATCAATTGCGGCACCAGAAATTCCACTGGCAACACTCTTTTGGAGAGCTTCTAGTTCCCATTCAGGATAGAGATTATGCGATACAACTTGGCCACGGCCGGCTGGGGAGAGTTCGACTATCAGATTTCTACTTGCCAAATCGGAGACCAGTTTTTTTAGATCATCGATTTCAGCGATGGGCTCCATACGGGACGCCCGAGTGCGAAGCTCTCCGAGTGTTTGTTCGCCGCGCAAGAGGAGTTCGGTCATCACCGCCGCTTCAACCTTGCTTAGTCCGATCCAATTGTAGGCATAATGCCGGACCTTGGTTGTCCTACCACTACCTTGAACGATGGTAACTGCACCGAGACTGCGGAGTTCATCGACGATCGTTTCAACTTGCTCGACGGTGTAATTAGTTATCGGAAGTCGGTTACTTTTTTGATTGCATCCCGTTACCAAACCCGCAAAGGTCATCGGATATGCATCAGGAGTTGTTTTAGACTTCTCCATGAGCGTTCCGAGCACACGTCGCTGTTTGGCTGTAAGTGGCTTCCACAGAACTTCAGTATTCGCGGATGGGATAGGGATGATGTCGCTCATGCATGGAGTCCGAAGAGTAAAGTCTAAGAAGGGTTGTAAAAGACCTTCCCAGGTCGTCAGCAGACCGATGTTTTTCGCTCAACTCAATCCCGCTGCGAACTCTAGTCTAGCTTAACTGGGGGCCCTTTTTGAAGCCCACCTTGGGTCCAGTCGCAACTCCAGCCTGGAAAAGCGAACGATGGGAACGGCTCGGGAGCGATCCAATCCTGTGATTCGTAGATGATGTCAAATTGCCTATCGGCGCGGATCTGTCCAAGTCGAAACCTTTTGAAGAGGTGATGGGTCTTCGGATCTACTTTCACTTTTCCTCCAGGTGCATCGAATTCGATCCCTTTCTCAAGCTCCGCACGAATCTTCAAAGGATCGGACGATTTCGCCCGCTTGTAAGCTTCCTTCCAAATGTAAACCTGTAGATAAGCAGCTTCCATTGGGTCATCGGTGACCCGATCGTATCCGAATTCCTTTTTTACTTTTTCCACAAATCGACTGTTCGCTTCGGAAGGAATCGATTGGAAATAGCTCCAAGCTGCGTAATGGCCGGTTGTATATTCTGGAGGAAGCCGACGCAGTTCGTCTTCGGCAACACTCGTCGATAGAATTGGTAAGCTGTTCGCATCACCGATAGTGGATTTCATCGCTCGAAAGAACGCAATGTTACTATCCCCATTGATCATATTTACTACGAGATCGGGCTTTGAATCGCGAATCGTACTGACATATGCATCGAAATCTCGTTGCCCAATCGGTGCATACGATTCTCCGACAACTTCCAAATTCTTGGTTGCTAGGTACTTCTTAACGATATAGCTGGCAGTTCGCGGATATATGTAATCCGAACCGATCAAAAAGATCCTCTTCTTGTTCCCCCCTTGCTCACTGAGAAACCAATCGATGGCGGGCAGAATCTGTTGGTTCGGGGTACTTCCAAAATAGAAAACGTTCCGCGAAGCTTCGTTACCTTCGTATTGAAGAGGATAGAAAAGAAGTGTTTGTTTCGATAGGTCTGCCTTCTTATCCAAATAAATAGCTGTTGGATTCTCCATTTCATCGATGACCGCCTTGCGATCCGCACTTGTCCAACACCCAAAAACAACATCCACTTTTTCACGGTCGATCAAGTCACGAACCCGACGCCGAAAAATATCGGATCGCGATCTTCCATCTCTGACCACCGGATCTAATTTGACCTCTCCAAGCTCCCCACTTGCGTTGATTTCCTCGATCGCAAGCATTTCGGCATGGCGCAGCGACATTTCGCTCATTCCGAGCGTACCGGTTTGAGAATGAAGCACACCCACTTTGACAACCTTTGGTTTCTTCTGATCCGAAACGATCTTTTCAAAATCGGATCGAAGCGAATCACAACCAAGGCTTAACGCGCCGAGTACTCCGATGGCAACTAAACAGAACTTTAGTTTTACATCAGTGAGATTTTTCATTGTTGTGATCAACTTTTTGGTGGGAATCGTGGAAGAACTGAATCGAACCTCGAAAGGCTTAGAGGCGATTCGTTTAATCGCATTCATTAAGTGTGGGTGCATAAAGAACGCTATTCTTCCATCAAGTGTTTAAGAATATCTTCAAAGGGCGCAGGGGAGATACTCAGTTCCCCCCGAAAGGGATTATCAAGCGATGCGATCAGAAAGATCATCAACCCCATAAACGCAGCAAGAAAGCCCCCCAAGTAAAGATGATTGAGGATTTTCATGTCGAACATCCAAACGAGCGCGATATTCATCAAAGCGCCGATTAAAACTACCGTCCACATAACCGCAGGAATCGACGTAGTTACCGAAAACAACCGCATCCGCCTCGCTTCGAGATAATTATTGAATTGCCGCAATGCTTCTGCATGCAAAATCTCTTGGCCCTTCGTTTTCGGCTCAAAATCGATAAGTTGCTCATGCAAAGCAACCATCCGAATATTTCCTTCTTCTGGAACAATTCCTCGCTGTTGAGCGGGCCAAGCGTACTTCACCACGTTCCGAGTATAGTCTCGCAGATTCCAAATAAGATTCGTCCTTTCTGGTTCAGGATAAGCCGCAACGTCGCGAACTAATGCCGAAAGTGTCGAAGCTTCCTTTGAAACAATGGTTTCAACTTCGCTGAAGTTCTGATAGGCAGCTACAGCCAGAAGCCCAAGCAGCAAGCCGTAGAAAACTCCAAAGCATGAAAGGATATAGCCGATCAGGTCGTTGATATCGGATCGCTTGCGAAGAAATATTCGCAAAATCGGACGCACTAAGAACGTACCAAGCCAACTAAAAAGTACAAATGCCCCAGTGATGATGACAGCGAGAGTCGCGCTGGGGATGTCGTAAATCCAATAAAACATTTTTAGGAGTCCAAGCTGATAGGGCGACGATGTGGGCAGGATTATGATTTGCGAAGGAGCAAAATTCCAGCCTATCCTAAAAGTTCGTCCTTCATACGTGAAGAAAATCCATCATCGACAAGGCAGTCGGGTGAGCGAATTCCCCGAGGGAATTCTAGGTCTGCTTTGATAACCTTAAGTAGTTTCGCTCCAACCAAACCAGCCACGTAAAGTTCTTAAAGGATGGCCTAGTTCAAGTAAAAAGCAGGGGATCCCGGAAAAGCCTTTGAGGGCAAACGCATAGGTTATCCCAAAGACTGCGATGTTCATCGGGATGATAAAGCACCATGCGAAACGGCGTGTGAACCCAAGTTCATGAGGAGGGATTTCACACAACTCCACGTATACCGAGAGCAAGTGGTAGGCGATGCCGACCCCCAAAGTCAAACAGCGAAGTGATGCAGGGAGCACCAGAGCACTCAATAGCCACAATAGCATCGGTGCGCTCGGCAGAAAAAACGGACTAGCACTTCGTAGCCAATGCACATCAAACGACATTGTATTCTCGTTGCTGGAACTCGATGCCCCCCTCCCATCGATCCCTTCGATCCCATCGATATCTAGCGATTCAGCATCGCGAAACGTACCTTTCGGCTTTGTCGTTCCCAAAGCGTTTTTCCCCGCCGAGAAACGCTGGAACCAATCCCCCAAGGTTCGCTTTAGCCAAGACGCCGCATGTCCCCCACCCTTGAAAAAAATGGTGGTCACGATTGCATGTGATAACCGGCGTTCCCGAGCGATCCAAGCTAGCAGCCATGGGTTCGAAGGTTTCCTTGTGCGGAAAACAAAGAAAACTCCGAAGAATCCCAACCAGAACATCGTGGCATAAACCGGGTAATCCAGGGACCGAAATAGCCACTGGATCGTTTCCACAGCGAAAAGAGGGCTCATCGCGAGGACGCCGTAGGCGATCGGCCATTGCAGACGACGCAGAATTTCGCCTATTCGCTCAGCAATCAAAAGGAAACTCCTTGGCGGGGACCGATCGGACCTTGGAATTTACCCCCCTACGGGTAAGCTTTAATGAAGTGAAATAAGCGGGAGAGATAGGTCTCCGTCCCGCACCCGTAGGGTACCTGAATCCTTCTTGAAAACAAGAACTGATAACAAGAACAGAGCCGAACGATGAGTGGAAGCGAATACGATTTGGTGGTGCTAGGTGGCGGACCGGGCGGATACGTCGCAGCAATTCGGGCTGCCCAACTGGGCATGTCGGTTGCTTGTATCGATGAGAACAGCAAATTTGGCGGAACTTGTTTGCGAGTCGGGTGCATCCCGAGCAAAGCGTTGCTCGAATCGAGCCACCTGTATCATGATACAAAATCCTCTTTGGGTATTCACGGTATCCAAGTTAGCAACGTCCAATTGGACCTCGCGGTGATGATGAAGCGGAAGGATCAAATCGTCTCCACTCTAACCGGTGGGATCGATCTGTTATTCAAGAAAAACAAAATCACTCCATTTCGCGGTCGCGGAGTAATCACCAGTCCTAACGAAGTCGAAGTAACCATCGATGGTGTCAAATCGACCGTGCGAGGTAAGCGACTGCTTATCGCTACCGGATCGAAGCCTGCATCGATGCGGGGTGTTGAGGAAGACGGCGTATTAATCGGAAATTCCACCACTGCACTCTCGTTCGATAAAGTTCCTGAGAGACTGACTGTCATCGGTGGGGGCTATATCGGTCTTGAACTCGGAAGCGTTTGGAATCGCTTGGGAAGCAAAGTGATTGTGCTCGAAGCGATGGACCGCATCTTGCCCGGCATGGATCAAGAGTTAAGTCAACTTGCGCAGCGTGTATTTACCAAGCAAGGAATCGAATTCCGGTTGCAATCCTGGGTGGAATCAGCCCAAGTCCAGGGGGGAAAATGTGTAGTGAAATGCAAGGGAGCAGACCCAATCGAGTGCGATCGAGTTCTGCTGGCTGCCGGACGCGTCCCTTTGAGCCAAGGCATCGGGCTGGAGAACTTGGGCATCGAAACTGACAAGCGTGGGTTCATTACCGTCGATGCCAACTACCAAACCAAGGTCCCCAGCGTATACGCACTCGGAGATGTTATCGGCGGTGCAATGCTCGCCCACAAAGCGATGGAAGAAGGGGTCGTATTTGTCGAACGATTGTGCTCGATTCACTCCCACTTCAACTACGATTGCATCCCCGCAATCGTCTACACTCACCCGGAAATCGCAACGGTTGGTAAAACCGAAGAGCAGCTTAAGGAAGCAGGTATCGAGTACAAGAAGGGGGTTGGTGCATACGGAGCAAACGGTCGCGCTCGGACCATCGGTGAATCCGAAGGGCGGGTCAAGATTCTCGCTGACGCGAAAACAGATCGTGTGCTTGGGGTTCACATCCTCGGTGCAAGGGCAGGGGATTTGATCGCCGAAGCAGCCGTTGCAATCGAATTCGGTGCAAGCAGTGAAGACATCGCGCGTAGTTGCCATGCACACCCAACCCTCGCCGAAACGCTCCACGAAGCAGCCCTGGCTGTCGATCAACGCGCTATTCACTCAGCTTAGTTGTTAACTCCACGGTCATCAAAAGCCCAGATCCTAAAGGGGCTACATCGATACGAAGCATGAACTTCCGGTCTATCCCATGCTTCGTAGACGTCAGTTTCACATCAGTAATTCAAGTACCGATAGTCACCAATAGATTGTCTCGCTATGCCTAGATACAACCCCGCCGCGATCGAACCAAAATGGCAAAAATACTGGGAAGACAATAAAACCTTTCGCTGCCCGGATATGCCTGAGGCAAACGGAAAAGGGAAGCTCTATGTGCTCGATATGTTCCCTTATCCAAGCGGCGCTGGATTACACGTAGGACATCCCGAGGGATACACCGCAACGGACATCTACTGCCGATACTGGCGCATGCAAGGAAAAACAGTCTTGCACCCAATGGGTTACGATGCATTCGGCCTACCCGCCGAAGAGTATGCAATCCGGACCAATACCCCTCCGCGCCAAAGCACCGAAGCGAACATCGCGAACTTTACTCGGCAACTGAAGATGCTTGGTTTCTCCTACGATTGGGATCGATGCCTAGCTACCACCGATGTGGAGTACTTCCGGTGGACGCAGTGGATCTTTCTAACCCTCTTCGATACTTGGTACGATCCCGAACTCGGAAAAGGTCGACCGATCAGCGAACTGCCAATCCCAAGTGAAGTCGCTGCGCAAGGAACTGATGCAATCGACCGTTATCGCGACCGCCAACGTCTGGCGTACCAAGACGACGCACTGGTGAATTGGTGCCCGGCTCTCGGTACCGTTCTAGCAAACGAGGAAGTCATCGATGGACGCAGCGAACGAGGGGATCACCCCGTACAGCGAATTCCGTTGAGGCAGTGGATGCTGCGAATCACCGCCTACGCAGATCGCCTGCTGGCAGATTTGGACTCGCTAGACTGGTCACCCGGTATCAAAAAATTACAAGCGGACTGGATCGGCCGGAGCGTTGGTGCAGAAGTAGACTTTGCCGTCATCGAACAAGACCAGTGGACGCATTGGCTCGATAAGAGAACCAATGGCGGCTTTCCCGAATCTCCTAACCAAGACACCATTCGAGTCTACACCACTCGGCCCGATACACTTTTCGGTGCCACCTACATGGTAATCGCGCCCGAGCACCCCTTGGTCGCAAAGATCACCACCCCTACACAAGCTGATCAAGTCGCGGCATATGTGCAAACCGCTTCCTTCAAAAGTGACCGAGATAGAACTGAAGGAGATAAGAAGAAGACCGGTGTATTCACGGGCTCCTACGCAATCAATCCTGTAACACAAAAACCAATTCCGATCTGGATC
Organism: Planctomycetota bacterium; assembly: GCA_046051705.1. Classification (GTDB taxonomy): domain Bacteria; phylum Planctomycetota; class Planctomycetia; order Pirellulales; family Pirellulaceae; genus JBKCUI01. The sequence goes on from JBJONT010000438.1 coordinate 9,164, forward strand.
GCAGACTATGTACTCGCCAGTTACGGAACTGGGGCAATCATGGCCGTCCCAGCTCACGATACGCGAGACTATGAATTCGCGAAAACTTATCAGCTTGAGATTATCCAAGTCGTCCAGCCTGTAGATGCTTCTGCGGAGGAGCTCAAAGCCATCGCCGATGGAGAAACCTGTTTTGCCGATGAGGGTATCGCGATTCAAAGCGGTGAATTCACTGGTCTCTCCACTCAAGTCGCAAAAACCAAGATGACGGAGTGGCTGAGCGAACGCGGAGTCGGCAGGCAAGCCGTCAACTACAAACTGCGAGACTGGTTGTTCAGTCGTCAGCGATTCTGGGGGGAACCTTTCCCAATCCTCCATGAACTCGATGCTGATGGAAAACCGAACGGCAAGATACGCGGAGTTCCAGTCAAAGATCTCCCCGTTGACTTGCCCCACCTCGAAGACTTCAAGCCACACGGTCGCCCAGAGCCCCCCTTGGCAAAAGCCGACGATTCATGGCTCTATGTGGAACTAGACGGGAAGCGATATCGACGCGAAACGAACACTATGCCCCAATGGGCTGGATCTTGCTGGTACTACTTGCGTTTTATTTCTCCGACTTGCAGTACCGCAATGGTTGATCGAGAACAAGAAGCCGCATGGATGCCCGTCGACTTGTACATCGGAGGCGCTGAGCATGCCGTGTTGCACTTGCTCTACTCCCGATTCTGGCACAAAGTCCTCTACGATCGCGGAGTGGTATCCCACAAAGAACCTTTCCAACGTCTTGTTAATCAAGGCATGATCCTTTCGTATGCCTACAAAGATAAACGCGGAGCACTGATTTCAGGGGACTCCGTAAGCGAAGACGAAAACGGCAACGCGACTCACAAAGAAACGGGTGAGTCACTCGAACGGATCGTCGCGAAAATGTCGAAGAGCCTTAAGAATGTGATTGATCCAGAGGGAGTTGTACGCGAATACGGCGCCGACGCACTTCGGTTATATGAGATGTTCATGGGGCCATTGGAAGCCACCAAACCATGGAGCATGCAAGGGGTGAACGGCGTGAGGAACTTCCTCGACCGCGTCTGGCGACTGATGATCGATTCGCGATCCGAGGAAACCGAATTGCTAGAGTCCGTCAAAGATGTGGCAACCACTCCTGAGCAAGACAAAATGATCCATTCGACCATCGCTGCCGTAACTCGCGATGTCGAACTCCTCTCATTCAATACCGCTATCGCTCGAATGATGGAATTCGTCAACTTCTTCACCAAAGAAGAAACACGACCACTCTCGGCGATGAAATCCCTGACGTTGCTGTTGGCCCCGTTTGCCCCCCATCTCGCAGAAGAACTGTGGTCTGTGCTCGGTTCCAAGGATTCGCTCGCATACGCACCTTGGCCTGCTTTCGACGAATCCAAAATGAAATCGACGGAGATCGAAGTTCCACTTCAGGTCAACGGCAAGGTTCGAGCCAAAATCACAGTTCCCGCAGATTGCACCCAAGGCGAACTGGAAACAGCAGCCCGAAAACATGAGCGACTTTCCGAATTACTGGACGGAAAGGAGATCGTTAAAGTGGTCGTTATACCCGGGCGTATGGTCAATTTCGTGGTTCGCTGAAGCGAACTTATCGATTCGTTATCTAGCGGCCGGAATGCATGCTGAAGAAGAACCCCGAAAACTCAATTGGAACGGCTGGGAAGCGTAATTCCGACGCTACCAGCAATTCTCGCTACCTTTGCAACTGCCTGTTTCGATGCGATAATCCGACCCCCGGGAGGCGTGGCACTGAAACGTTTTCAGACACCTTATCAAGAGCCCCGGAAACTCTTGATACGCCTCAATTTCAACGTTTGGATTTCTAGGATTGGACAGGAATTATGCATTTAGAGTGTTCGGTATGTAGAAC
>JBJONT010000439.1:0-12116 GCA_046051705.1 Planctomycetota bacterium
TTTTTCACCCCCCCCCCGTCCGCGAATCACTCAATCGCGCGAATGTCAATCGAGCGACTCGACTCTCAAGGGAATCGATACGGTACAAGTCGTACCGACCGGCTGTCGCTTGGCAAATTTCAGCGACCCACCTAAACCTTGAATCACATTTCGCGTTAAAAACACCCCAAGCCCCATCCCTTCTCCAACCTCCTTGGTGGTAAAGAAGGGCTCGCCGATCCGGCGTAAGACTTCGTCGCTCATGCCACTCCCCGAATCATGGATGATCAATTCCCATGTCCTGCGATCCTCTTGAGGCATGAGAATCGTGGCATATACTTCGACATGCCCTGGATGCCGGGATGCATCGAGGCCATTTTGAAGCAGATTGCGCAACGCTTGCGATAACGCTTGTTTCGGTAGTAAAGCTTTAAAATCCTCTACGGCTTGATCCATGTGGACTTCAACTCGGTGCGGCTCACGCATTGCAGCGATGGTCTCATCGATGATATCACCGAGGGATACAGGATGCAGTCGCTCCGCCGCCGCTTCTCCAGCCCCACTCTTCATCCGATGCAATATGTCCTTGCAGCGATTTAACTCTTCTCGAATCAATCCAACATCCCGCTTGACCTTCTCGGGGATTTCTTGCTTATCCAGCGTTCGCGACATCTCCCCGGCAATCACGGCAATCGTCGAAAGAGGCGAAGCTAACTCGTGACCAGCCCCAGCAGCAAGCGTCGCTAACGCTTCGAGTCGCTGCGCTCGCTCTTTCTCCTTCTCAGCAATCGCCAATCGTCGATCTCGCAATCGCACTTCCAAAGCAAGCTGGGATACGAAGTAGGTCAAGACACCACTGCATGTAGCGAATGCGATAAAGAAAGCGGTTTTCGTCACCCCCCAAGGGGCTTCGCTCGCAAATGCGGATCCATCGAAAACTTCCAATCGATGCGATGTTAGCAGCAAAAACAAACAACCCATCACCGATGCAAACGAAATCCCAATCGCCCAAAACTTCGATAACACCACCCCGGCTACGGCTATGTTCGCAACATAAAAGAGAACAAAGGGATTCGCTGCCCCACCGGTATAAAAAAGTAACCCTGTCAAAATCGCGACATCGAACAACAGGATCCCACCGAGATCCCCTCGCTGCGGAAACCCACCTACCCCCGCATCTTCCGTCTCCAGTTGACGCAAGGCGCGTTTTGCAAAATACCACAACCCGACATTACTCAATGCTGTCAGCAACACAAGCGACAACAGTTGCGGTAACGCCAACGGCAGCTTTAAAATCAGCCACACAAAACCGATCACCAGCAACTGACCTCCGATGGCAATCCATCGAAGCTTCGTTAACCACAACGCTGTCGACGCGTCTTGCTCGATCTCATGCACCGTCCGCTCGTCGCTTACCGATTTCACCGATTGGCTACTCCCTCTACGAGAATCTTCTCTTCATCCCATAACCCAGACTTCGCATCGAACGTGAACTCTTCGCGCTGTCCACTTGGCCAATCAATGCTGATTTGCGCGGCTGCAACAGATTCGGCCTTCCATTCCTCCGAAGGGATCCCGATGTGGACCAATAAGTCGCTGGTCGACGCATACGATCCACCACCGATCACTTGGCGGACCGCGCGAAACCGACCGAGTTGAAGTTGTATTCGCGCACCGATTGCATCGCGATTGCTCTTGGTCCCAACCAAACGCAACCGCACCGATCTCTGATCCTGCGATCGGTTCAGCACCAATGCGGCTTCTTTGTCGACCCGACTCGCGACGAAATCTAATTTACCATCCCGATTGAAATCGGCCGTCGCAAGCCCTCGCGCATTCATCGACGTATCGAGAAACTTAGCATTACTTCGCGGAACCAACTGAAACGTCTTCCCACCTTGGTTCTGCAATACTTGAGGTCGCTGATCGACGGTAGAGCCTTTTGGCGCGAGCTCGATATGGCCGTTGACCACCAACAAATCCTCATCCCCATCCCCATCGAGATCTGCGAATGCAGTTCCCCAACCAACGCTCGCTTCATCCGTCGCTGCAATCTTCGCGTTCAACGATGCGTAGTTAAACACCAGTCCACCGCTGTTGCGGTAGAGAGCCCCAAGTTCATTCTGGTAGTTCGTAACCCATAAATCGGACTTGCCATCCAAGTTGTAATCCCCGACCGCAACACCCATGCTCCCCTCGGGAGTACCGCTGTCATTGGTGGCAACTCCAGCCCGTCGTCCGATCTCGGTGAATCGGCCCCCACCATCATTGCGATACAAAAGATTCGGGTCGACGTCGTTCGCTACGTACAGATCCACATCGCCATCTTGATCCCAATCTGCGGCGATCACCCCAAGCCCCCTTAACGCATCTTCTAAACCCGACTCGCGTGTGATGTCGCGAAAGTTACCATCGCCTGCGTTATGGTAGAACACATCCGGCAAGCCTTGAAACTCTCGAGGCCCGCAGTAATCGGTGCTCTTGGTCTGCGTCCCAGTGCGTGCATGCTGGCCGCACACAGGGTTGTTATCAAAACTCCAATTCGAATAGTTCGCTACGTATAGGTCGAGCAAGCCATCGGCGTCAGCATCAAAGAATGCCGCCGAAGCCCCCCAGAGGGGACTCGAAAGCCCTATCGCTTGGCAATCAAGCGATTCAAAGGTCCCATCCCCTTGATTGCGAAACAATTGGCTATTGGAATACCCAGCAACAAATAGATCTGGAAATCCGTCTCCATCGAAATCGGCAATTGAAATGCCAGTGTTGTAATGCTGTGAAAAATCGATCCCCGCGAATTGCCCAACCGATTGAAAGCCAACATTATTGGAAGTTGGTCCAGTAGGGGTTCCAGCGGCACCGCCTGCCACCCCGTTACCGGCCGTACCGATGCGACGATACAAAGCACCTGCGGCTCCGATCATTTGACGTTTCTCGGCGTCTGCTTCTCCCCCCCCCGCGCAAACGATGTCTGTCCAACCATCGCGATCAAAATCGAAAGCCCCGATACCTCCACCTGTGGTCTCTGGCAAAAAAAGATTCCCGTTCTCTTTGCCCGTTTTGACCACCGCAAGCGGGACAGCCCCCTCGAGCCACTCGAGCTTGATCCCCGAACCCTCAGCCCCGACTGGGTTAGCACCGACCGGATTGGTACTCCCTTGGTTAGCACTACCTTGAGTAGCAACGCCTTGGTTAGTTCGTCCTGGCGATGATTGTGCGGTAGCTTGATTAAGCTGCCCGCCAGAGGACTTCTTTTGTTCTTCAGCCGGCGGTTTTGGCGTACAACCGCAGAGCAAGCAACCAGCAAACCAACCGACAAGAATCGCTGCGATTCGTGATTGTCGTGTCTTGAAAAGAACTGGGTTGAAAACGCGCAACAAGAAGAACTCCCGACTGTTCGAAGAGGTGATCAGGCACCTCATTGCACTCCGCGCCGTAGATTAATGTACCGCTGATGCCGAGCGGCCAAATCGGGTCGATTGATACGAGTGAAGTACACGACCATGTCTTCATGTGCGGGCAAGAAACTCTCGTCGATTGACAAAGCTGAATTCAACCAGTGAATGCCATCCTCACGCGATTGCTTGTGCAGCAAAATATGTCCAAGCTCATAGTGTTGTTGAGCTTGTTTGTCTGTACCCGACATCAACCTAGCCAACCGTCCGTCGACGGATTGTAAATCGGCTTGGCCTGCATCAGCGATCTTTGCAAAACGATCTGCATCCGCGTCGCTTCCAAGGGCTTGATGAGCTTGGCTCAATTGGTTGGCGATGCGAACATCTTCAGGCCAAAGGGCAGCGACACCGCTGAGAACTTCGACCACTTTCTTGTATTGCTCTTTGGCGGCATAGGCTCGAGCCAAATTGGATTTCATCTCGATCGTCGCTTTGCCAGATTCGATCAACGGTTCGACAAACGCGATCACTTCGTCGCCCAAGTCTTGGTTAAACAGAGCGGTGACCATCGCAGACTGGGCATCGAGATCTTCGGGATTGCTTTTCAAGAATCGCTTTAGAGCGATCACCGCCCGCTCGTTATCGCGGCTCAGGAGATAAGCTGACGCTAATTGACGATAGACTGGCACGAAGCCCGGATGATTCTTTGCACAGTTCTCGAGTAACTCGGTGGCGGCTTTCGCGTCGCGGCCGGAGAGAGCAAGCATCCCGCGAAAGAAATCGACCCAAGGAGTTTTCGGATCTTGTTTGATCCAAAACTGCAAAAACATTTCAACGGTTTCGAATTGGAGTTTGCCGAGCAATCCGTAGATCACCGCAGGTCCAATCTCTTCGAGTTCGCCGTTGGGCATCGCCATCAATTCAGCGGTGGCAAGATCGATATCGGGAACCACGCCAAGATGCGTTTCGCGCAACATCCGTTCGGCTTTTAACTTGTCGTCTGGATATCCAAGTTGCTTCGCGATGGCGGAGAACTGAGCGAAAGCGATATCATCACCCAAATGGCGGTAGGCTCTTGCACGCAGGAACGCCGTTTGGGCACTCAATCCGTTTCGCTGCTCGACTTGCTTTATCTCTGAGATGGCATTTCGATCATCCCACATCGACAACGCTTTTTGGATGCGGTTCATCGAAGTGGTTTGACGGTTTTTGAAGTAACCGAAAATCGCCAGTGGGATCAAAATTGCTAGAAGAATAGCGAGCCTCAAGCTCGACCAACCGCTAGCCCGATTCGCCAAACGAACCTTCACCGAGTTCTGTTTCGGATCAAGATCATCGAGGGTAAGTTGCACCACACCCTTGCCGACAGAGCCGGCACCGCTAATTCCGCTGGCGTTTATTCCATTGGCACCTTGAAACCCCTGGCCAGTGAATCCCTGCGCTGCGATCGAACCTTCCGGTGCGGGTTGGATGCTTCCATGTGCCATAGTGAATGATCGAGCTAAACAACATTGAGCTCGCCGTTGGGAACTTCAGTTCGAACAATGGAAAAGTGTGGGCGTTCGCGGAATTCTGAATCCTAATATCGTAGCCCCTCGGCAAGTGGATTGCAAGGAATCTGTGGGCCCCCTCGCGGGGATCGATTTTGGATATTCCAAACAAATCGCAAAATTCTTTGCGCGCCATTTTGGAAGGATTTCTTCCCCTCACCGCTATACTGCACGTGCAGCGGGGTGTTTTCGATGATTTGCCAACGAGACGACCCCGCCAACCTTCCAGCTTTTAGTCCCCAAGGAACCTTACGCGTGACCGCAGACCGTCTTTCCAATTCACACGGATCAAGCCACTACGACCGATCCGATTTGAACTCCAACCGAACCGTTTGGGTCACAGGAAGTGGAGCAAAGCGAGTTGGCCGAACGGTCGCCGAACACTTTGCCCGCCAAGGATATCGAGTTGCCTTGCACGCCAACACCTCTCGCGAAGGTGCTTTGGAAACCCTCAAGCATTTTGAAGGTCAAGGAATCCAGTGCATGGTAACTCAAGGGGACATCCGCTCGCAGGAATCCATCGAGCAAGGCGTTGCGCAAATCGTCGATCAATTCGGTCGTCTCGACGCGGTGGTTCACTGTGCAGCGGTATGGGACTGGTCCCCTTTGGAACAGACCACCGAAGCTCAGTTGCGAGCTCAATTTGAAATCAACACTCTTGGAGCCTACCACGTCGCTCGCAGCGCGGGACTGGCTATGGTTCCCCAACCTCAAGGTGGTCGGATTATCTTGATCGGCGATTGGGCCGTCGCGCGTCCCTACGCAAATTTCTCGGCATACTTTCTCGGCAAAGGAGCCATCGAAACACTCGTGCGCAGCATGGCGGTCGAACTCGCTACCCGAAACCCCGATATCCACGTCAACGGAATCATGCCCGGACCAGTGATGCTTGACCCAAGCATCACCCCTGAACGCGCCGAGAAGATCTTGCGCGCAAGCCTGATCAAACGCCATGGACGCCCCGAGGACATCGCCCAAGCTGCCTACTTTTTAGCAACCCAGTCGTTCATCACAGGAATCTGCTTGCCCGTCGATGGGGGACGCACGATCTGGGCGCCGGACGAAGCCGAATCGGTCGCGCATCCTACCTATCAAGTCGATAAGTAAGCTGCGGTCCGAATTTGCCAATAGGCACGAAGAAGACTTAGCGAGATTCGATGATTCCTTCCACTGCAACGGAGGTGCACGGTGGATCAGAATTCCATTTCCACGCTTGCGCCTGAATCTACACCGACTTCTGGTTCAACCGCTGATTCTGTCGGTCAACCAGAAGATTCTTGGACGGATCTTCTTTGGATCCGACTCATCGAGGGAATCACGTATTACCCGATGCTCGTCCAACTCACTCTAACCTTGATTGCAATCCGCGTCACAGAATCGATCGGTGCAGTGCTCTGGATTACTTTGGTAACCCTCACTTACCTCTCACTCGGTTACTTTTTGTTACTGCATCGAAAGGAAATGGGCAACCGAGTATTTGTCTGGCAATGTTTGTTATCGATGACATGCATCGCTTGCCTGTACAGTTGGATACACGATTCGGCCAATCATCGCATACGCAGTCAGCTTGCTCAGTGGCACTCGATGCATGCTGCCGACCGCGCCGCGAACACCGCTCAAGCAACTTGGAAGCCCGTGGTCCTCAAAGGAACGATTGAACAAGCTGTCCGTTATCGAAAACAGGAGGGGTATGGGAGCGACCAAGCAGACTCATGGCAGTCTCAATCGCTAGTGCATGTACACTCAGTTCAACGAGCAGCGAATTCATGGCAGCCTTTGTCTATTAAAGCTACCCTCACGATCGATGATCAGATTCGAGGATTCTTTCCAGGTGACGAAGTCCAACTCTATGGATCTTGGCGCCGTCCACTTGAGCCAACCAATCCGGGTCAGTTCGATGTTCGAAATCGCTATGCCGAACTCGGGCTCGCCGCTCAAATCAAAGTCGATTCCGCTTCGCTGATCCGCAAAACATCCGAAGGTAGTCCGTGGCGGATCGATCGCGGACTGGCACAATGGACAGAGTATTCACTCGATGCGATGAATCGTTACGTGGTATTCGATCAAGCTCCATTAACGGCGGCCTTAGTCTTAGGTCAACGCGATCAAGCCGACTGGGATCTTCAAGTCGAGATGCTCTCGACGGGGACGATTCACATGATGTCGATCTCCGGCATGCATATCGAGATGGTCGCTTTCGCGTTGCTATTCGCTGGCTGGCTGATGCGACTCCCTTCGTGGCTCGTTTACGGCGGAACGGTGAGTCTATGCATCTTGTACGCAATGCTCTGTGGAGCCAACCCGCCGGTTGCAAGGGCGACGATCATGCTCTCGTGTGCACTTCTCGCTCGATTCCTTGGTTGGTCATTCACCGGCCTGAACATCCTTGCTTTCGCCGCTCTGCTGCTCCTGGCCCAACGAACCTCCATCGCCTTCGAAGTCGGCTCTCAACTTTCCTTTCTAACCGTTGCCGTCCTGATCCTGACGTTTCCGATCTTAAGCAGACGAGCCGCTCCCATCGAACGATTAATCGAAAGCAAACATACCGCTCGCCAACGATTCTTGCGCAGTGCGAAGCATTTTGTGCGTGAGTCGATCCGTAGCAGTTTTTGGGTGAGTTTTCTATCTGCACCTCTCGTCTGGGAATCCTTTCATATTCTGAGCCCCATCGGCATTCTCCTGAATCTGGTGCTTTGGCTTCCGATGCTCATTGCACTACTCTCCGGCTTGGGACTCGTCCTGCTATTCTGGTTCCCGCCACTCGCATGGCTATGCGGTTTGCTCTGTGGAACGTCTCTGCTCATCTTGGATTCCTTCGTTTCGATCGGACACAAGGTTCCCTATGGTCACTTTTGGGCTCCAGCCCCTCCGACTTGGTGGATGATCGGTTTCTATGCAATCGCTTTAGTTATCACCCTTTGGAGAGGAACCCATCGCCCCAGAGCAAGACGTGAATTGATTTGGGGCTTGGGCACATGGTTTCTCTTCGGTTGTTTACTTATCCAATTCCAACAGGCTTTGCGCCCCTATAAACACGCCTTTGGCCAAGCATCCCTAGCGATAACCTTTATCGATGTCGGTCACGGCACCTCTGTGCTGATCGAACCGCCGACCGGTGAGATATGGCTTTACGATGCCGGACGAATGGGGGATTCAAAAAGAAGTCATCAAGCCATCGCTCAAGCGTTATGGACCATGGGGATCGGTCATATCGATGGTCTGATTCTCTCTCATGCCGATGCTGATCACTACAACGCGATGCCGGGCCTAATCGAACGCTTCTCAATCAAAAGATTCATTTCTACCAATTCGGTTCTCAACCACTCATCCCCAACTCTGAGGGACTTACTCAATGCCCTCAACGCTCGCGGTATTCCGATCGAAACATGGAGCGAAACCACCCCCGATCAAGACAAGTTCGGGTGCAAGTGGACGGTGCATCACCCAGGGGACGCGTTCCCGGGGAAATCGGCTGCTGGTCGCTTGCAGAACTCCCGAGGAGTACGAGACAATGCGACGAGCCTGTGTATTTCGATCCAATACGCAGGCCGTTGCATCCTGCTTCCGGGGGACCTCGAAGAACCCGGCACGAGTGCATTGATCTCAGCCCCACCGATCGATCTCGACGTGTTGATGGCTCCGCATCATGGTTCGCTCACGGCGAACCCGAAACCATTGATCGCTTGGGCCACCCCGGAAACGATCATCATCAGCGGTTCGGCACGATCGGTAGCTACCAAAGTCTTCGAGACGTATAGCCCCGAAGACCAGCAAGTCTTGCATACCGCGAGAGATCACGCATTGCGGCTAACCGTCGATCCCAAAGGAACCATGCATTGGTACCATTGGAGTCAAAATCATTGGCAGCGAATTACAGAAGCTGATCAAGTTCCTTAACCAGTTCGTTGAATCGCTGTAGTGCAGTCTGCACCGGCTCGGGCTTGGTCATATCGACCCCAGCATCCCTGAGAAGATCCAGCGGATCTTTCGAACAACCCGATTTGAGAAACCCTAAATACTGTGCCAATTCGTCGGCTCCGCCATGCATCACTCGCTGCGAGAGCGCGATTGCCGCCGAGAGTCCAGTCGCGTATTTGTAAACATAAAACGCGCGATAAAAGTGGGGGATACGGAAACACTCAAGCTGCAATTCTTCATCAATTTCAAATGCAGGACCGAAGTAATCCCTGAGCAATTCGCCGTACGTTGCCTTGAATGAAGCCACCGTCAGGGGCTCGCCCGCTTCGGCCATCGCGTGAATCTTCTTCTCAAACTCGGCAAACATCGTCTGACGAACAATCGTTGCTCGAATACTATCGATCTCATGATTGATGATCGCTGCACGCTCTTGTTTGCTCGACGCGTGGCGGATCATATGCTCCGCAAGTAATTGCTCATTGAAGGTCGATGCGACTTCGGCAACAAAAATGGTATAGTTGTAGTACTGAAACGGCTGATTACGAGCCGAGTAGTAGCTGTGCATGGAATGCCCAGCTTCGTGCGTCAACGTAAAGACATCGTTGAGGACGTCTGATTTATAGTTCATCAGAATATAAGGATCGGCATCAAAGGAACCGCAGCTAAATGCTCCACTCTGCTTTCCTTGATTCGGATAGCGATCGCACCACCTACCTCGCAGCCCTTGCGATAACACTCCGCAATATTCCTCTCCCAACGGCTTGAGTGATTCCATCACCACCGCACAAGCTTGCTCCCAAGTCCGGTGCGTCGCAGCTTCGGATAAAATCGGAACGTAAGTATCATAATGGTGAATATCATCAAGCTTCATCTTACGTCGCCGCATATCGAAGTACGCATGCACGGCGGGTAACTGATCGCGAACGGCGGCAATCAGATTGTCATAGACGGCAACCGGTACGTTATCTGCGAAGAGAGACGATTCCAACGCGCTTGGGTAATTTCTCGCTCTCGCATAATAAACGTCCGTATGCACACTTCCTGCCAATGTCGCTGCAAGGGTATTTTCGTGTGCAGCAAACTCGGAGTAGTACTGATGAAACGCCTGCTTGCGGATTTCCCTTTTCGGAGAAATCAAAAAACCACTGAAGGATGCATTCGTCAACTCAACCGCTTGGTCTTTTTCGACTTCGATCGAACCGAACTTCAAATCCGCATCGTTAAGCTGGCGAAATGCTTTGCTCGCCGATTGAGCCATCTCGCTTTGCATCGCCAACAAGCGTTCTTCGTTCTGTGAAAGCGTATGAGCGCGGTAGCGATGAATCCGTTGAAGCACCAATCGATAAGGTGCCAAAACCTCCGTCTCTAACCACTTCTGCATTGTCTCATCGGCAATCCCCAAGATCTCCGGACGGATGAAACTCGCTGCCTGTCCCGCTCGCGAAGCGATACTTTGATACCGAGCAGCAAACCCTTGATAGACGCTGTTGCTCTGATCTTCCGTCGTCTCGAGAAATGCATAGGTCCCGATACGTTCCGCAATGCGATCGGTCTTCACATCGTGATCCAAACAAGCAGCGAGAATCGATGGCGATTCCCCTAACTTTCCTTTAAACGATTCGAATTCGTCGATGCAAGCTTCCAGTTCGGGCAAAGCCGCTTGCCATGCCTCATCATTGGGAAACAAACTCGACAGGTCCCAGGTATCGCCTACGGGGACTTCATTGCGTTTTGGATTGCTCATGGCTTTTTTGGCTCGTACGCTGAATTTAATGGCTTGACAGTGTGACGTGTGGTAACAGTTTGAAGTGAAAACAGTGCGAAGTGATAACAGGGTGATGGCTTAGCCGAAATCGCCGCTGCGACCATCGGAGGAGGGTAGTAAACGGACAGTTCCGGAGAGGATTGTATGGACAATCCCACGACTGTCTATCAAACACAACCCTCCCGATGCATCAATTCCGATCGCTCGTCCGATCAACTCCCGGTGTGGTTGCTGGACGCAAATCCATCGATCCGCAAGCCAATCATGTTCATTCCAATCTTCCATGAACTCCTGCGGGCAATCTTGAAAGCGACTCAAGTTCTCTCGGAATACTTGTAGAAATCGCAGCAACACCGACTCGGGAGCAACCGCTTCGAGGGTCGATCCGCCCGCCTGAACCTCGGGACTGCTCACTTCATGCAAACTGACCGCATTGCGACGCACCTCGTCGCTCGCTGCGTCGAAGTGGACTTGGCAATTGATTCCGACTCCGACGATCAGGAAATCCTTGATAGGTTCGGGATTCCCTAGACTCGTCTCCATAAGAATGCCGCAAACCTTTCGCTCCTCTAAATAAACGTCATTCGGCCACTTCACCATCGGCTTCGATCGCGAAAGAGGCGCAAGTGCTTGGGCAACCGAAAGCCCGACTTGCAATGGGAGCAGCGAAGTCCCCGCATCAGCGGGCAATGGAAGATCGCGCAGGGATAATCCAAGTGAAAACATCAAACAACCGGCGGGTGAATACCATCGGTTTGCACCTCGGCCAGCTCCGTGCGTTTGCGCATCGGCAACCATCAGCGCGGGCAATGCAACTCGCCCCTCTTTGACTTGGCGAACCATCGCACGGTTCGTCGAGTCGATTTCTCCAAACCACTCGACATGCTTGAACCATCCAAGTTCACGCAGAGAGTCCATGGCGGCCGAACGTCGAAGATCAGGTATCATGCCGTGCAGCGTACTTCTAGCAAACGCTTAAATTCGTTGTCCCAAACGGTCTGCCAAGCGTCGCAAGGTCTTGCTCGCATCATTCTCAACGAGCTTTGCGTGGATCAAATGAAGCTGCGAGCGATCATCCCAAGCTTCGCTCAATGCGGCATCAAACTCGGCTTCGTTACGTACAACGTACCCCCTACCACCCCCGTAAACTTCAGGCAACTTGGAATAGTTCCAAACGGCGATCTCGTTGTACTTCCAATTTCCCTCTTGGAGGAAACGCTCGGTACCGTATCCGTGATTATCTAAGACGATTATGATCGGTGAATACCCTTCACGGATCAATGTAGACATTTCTTGACCGGTCATTTGAAAAGCCCCGTCGCCGGCGATCACCAACACGCGATCTTGCGGCTTGGCAACACATGCCCCGAGGGCGGCTGGTACGGAGAACCCCATCGATGTGTAATAAGCAGGTGATAGATAATCGGTTCGTTCGTGGATTACGAGTTCCGAAGATGCGAACAACGAGTCTCCAATGTCTGCAATGACAATTGTCTGAGCATCGAGTTGGGT
>JBJONT010000440.1:0-10377 GCA_046051705.1 Planctomycetota bacterium
CTTCGGGCTGCTATCGATTGCGGTGATGCTGGCGGTGGAGTCCTGCTTGGCGATATTCAAAGCGAATCCGCCACCGTAGGTGCAAACATCAAGGACTTTTGCGCCAAGGGGTGCCCAACGGGCGGCCGCAGCCCGGTTCTCGCGTTGGTCGAGATAGTAACCAGTTTTCTGTCCCCCTTGTAAATCGACTCGCCAAAGAAGTCCGTTTTCGTTGATTTGTAAAGGAACTTCGGGTGCTTCTCCCAATAGGAACTTCGCTTGTGGTTCGATCCCCTCGGATTTGGCTGTTTTCTCATCGATGTCGAGCCAAATGCTTTTCGGGTTTACCAGCACCCTTAATTGCGCGACGATGGTCTCGATGTATGGAATAAGGACGGCGGCGGTAATTTGGACCACAAGATGCCCTGCGTAATCGTCAACGACGAGCCCGCTGATGGCGTCCCCTTCGCTAAAAATCCACCGAATGGCATCCGATGGGATCCAATTGAGCATTTGTTTTCTAAGTTCTACGGCGCGAGCGATGCGCTGCTCAATCCACGCCGCATCGAGGGTGTCTTCGGGGTCAAAAGAATAGATGCGAACCCGGATCCGGCTTGTCGGGTGATACAAACCCCTTCCAATCCAATTGCCATCGTGCCCTATGACATCGACGCATTCCCCTAGCCTCGGAGCGCTGATCGGATCGAGAGTCGAAGAGTCAAGAATCCACGGGTGCCGACCCAGGGTTTGTTTTACGCGGCCAGGTTTAAGTCGTACCGCTCGAAATCTGGAGGGGAAGTTAGGATTCACGCGGAGCGACTTTCTGCGGAGATTTTCAAGGGGATTTTCAAAGAGTACAATTCGAACCGACGGGATGAGTTTGGTCTTTTAACGCTGTTTCGAGAAGTCGTCGGTCCGAAGCGTTTCATTTCATCATTAATGGATACAAAAATTCGATGAGTTCGCACGATTCTCTTTATCAATCCCTACTCAGCCGACCGCAAGCAACTTCGAATCGCCTCGCGCGACGAACGACGATCGCATGCTTGGCTCTGAGTCTTACCGCCTCGCTTTTGGCTTGCTCGACCGCCTTGGGTAGGGAGTGGAAGGATAAATCGGGGAGCGTCAAAGTACTCGGGACTCTGGTCGCAGCCGACCCGAAGGAAATCGTGATCAAACTTGATCAACCTGTCAAAGGGCGCGAGCTCTTGGCAATCGAAATCGCACAACTGTCGGACGAAGACCAGAAGTTTGTTTTCGAAGACGAGTCGGAAGGGCATTTGAAAGCGGCCTCCGAGAAGCATTCTTGGAGCCTTAAGAACGGCTTGACGATTTTTGGGAAGGTCGTGGGATTCGATCGACGCGATGTCACGCTGCAACGTCGTCGCGGAAAGCTCTATGTTAACGACCGCCCGTTCGAGAACTTGCCCGAAATCTACCGACGAATGGTTCCGAAAATTGTGGAGCATTTCGAGCAGAAGTCGTTTGCGAACGATTCGCAATTCCAAGACTGGGTCATCGCGCAGCGAGCCGACGCAAAGACCTTTACCTGCGAAGGGGTGTTGATGGAGTTCCCCAACGGCGATGAGTACGGAATCCCGTTCTTCTTCTTCAAAGAGATGGAATTGCGAATCTTGCAACCGCAATGGGATGAGTGGTTAGCAGCCCATCAAGCCAACGAAGCGGATGATCCTGAAGAGAAGCGTCAGCATTCGCTGTATTTGCAAAGCCAAGCAACCGCGTACCAACAAGCTCAGCAAAAGGAAGCTTATCAGCAAGAGATGATGCAGATTGCTCGTATGCAGTTGCAAATGCAAGCCGTAGCGGCTGGCGTGACGAGCCTTTGGGAAGTCTATCTTTACCCGCCAGCGGGCGTTGCCGCATATCCGATCTCGGTGGTTGTCTCCGCGCGAAATTCCTTCGATGCAGGAACTATCGCCGGTGCGAACAACCCCGGTTATATCGTCGGCCCTATCAGGAAATTCGCCGGATACTAATCGCTTGTTCAGTCTCTCTTAGCTACCGCCTCGATCGCTTGACAAGCCCTTTCGATAGCTTGTGAGTCGACATCGAGGTGGGTGACCAATCGGATGCTAGTGGGGCTGAAGGCCATCGAGCGAACTCCATGGGAGGCAAGTTTCTCTGCGAAAACCGAAGCGGGACCCCAAGCTGGATCAACGTGAAAGATCACGATATTCGTATCTGGTTCGTCACCCATAACTTTCAAATGCGGAGAATTGCGGATCGCTTTGGCAAGTCGCTTCGCATGCATGTGGTCTTCGTGCAATCGCTCTACGTGATGCTCTAGGGCGTGTAGTGCTCCCGCCGCAAGCACACCGGATTGCCTCATCCCTCCACCGAAAAGTTTTCGGGCCCGGCGGGCTTTGGCCACGAATGATTTAGTACCTGCTAAGCAAGAGCCGACTGGAGCTCCAAGTCCTTTGCTGAAACAGACGCTTACTGAATCGAATGGAGCTGCAAGTTCGCGGACGGAAAGTCCTGTGGCAACCGAAGCGTTAAAAAGACGTGCGCCGTCGAGGTGGGTTTGTAACCCATGTTGATGAGCCCAATCGCAAACAGTCAAAACCTCATCCTGCGGGTAGACTTTTCCGCTACCTCGATTGTGGGTGTTCTCCAAGCACAGCAATCGCGTTTGTACCATGTGCTCATTATCAGGCCGGATCTTGCCTTCGACATCTTTCAGTCTCAATACACCTTGCTCACCGATAAGGGTACGCGCAACGAGTCCGCTGAGCTGGGCGAAGGCTCCTTGTTCGTAGTTGTAGATATGGCACTCTGCGTCGCACAAGAATTCTTCACCGGGCAAGCAGTGGACTCGCAGGGCGATCTGATTGGTCATTGTGCCACTTGGCATAAAGATTGCCGCTTGCTTTCCAAGCAACTCTGCGGTCTTTGATTGTAAGGCTTCTACCGTTGGATCTATATCGATCACATCATCGCCGACCTCGGCGCGTAGCATCGCTTCACGCATCGCAGGCGTAGGCCGTGTAACTGTATCGCTTCGCAAATCAATCATGGCGGGAGACCAATCTATTCAAAAACGGTTTTCGTTCGGTGGGGTAAGCGGGCGGCGGGGGGAATTCCTTCGGGCATGGATTGTACCCTTGAGCTTTCACCGATGAAACCGCATCGAGTGCGGCTGGTCGGATGGGTCAGGCAGGTCGGACAGGTCGGACAGGTCGGACAAGTCAGACGGTAGGGAGTGAGGAGCGATCAAGCCGCTTTGATGATGAGTTGGCTTTCGCGTGTGAGTAGTGCTTTCTCTTAGTGCCAGTAGCGCATTCAATGAGTAC
The DNA here is from genome assembly GCA_046051705.1 of Planctomycetota bacterium. Taxonomy (GTDB): domain Bacteria; phylum Planctomycetota; class Planctomycetia; order Pirellulales; family Pirellulaceae; genus JBKCUI01. The sequence continues at coordinate 3,294 of JBJONT010000440.1, forward strand.
GTGTGGTGCTTTCACTCAGTGGTATCTTTCAGCAACGGTATGAAGTATTAATAAATACATCTTTTGATGAAAAATTGTGGCAAATACGATTGCGATTCGGGCCCATTTTCGTGCTCGTGCTCGTGCTCGTACTCGTACTCGTACTCGGATAACGTGACCTGTTTAGTTTCATTCAGAGGTCGGTCGTATACTGAACGAACATAACAGTACTGAAGGTTGCTTTCGATTACGAGCACGAGCACCGTTTCACTGAGCACGAGTACGGCGCTGCAATACCGATACAGATTAAAAACTGCCACTAAAATTCCCGAAGAGCAATAAATACATCTTTTGATGTTTCAAAGGTATCTGCATTTTTCCTAGATAATACTTTATGCGGCAAAATATCACCTATCCTCCGATAGTGCATATTCGTAGTATCCAAGTAAGGACATGGAGAAGGCAATTGAGAATTGTCGACGGTAGTTCAATCACGCGAGGACTTACTATGAACCGGTTATCAACGTTGCTTGGGTTTTGGTTTTTTGCTTTGGCTTTGATGGCACCAGTTCAAGCGGGTGTGATTACCTATCACTGGACTTTTTCGCAAGCAACGGATGAGAATGATGGACAAGGGACTCTTTCAGGGACGTTGAGTTATGTGTTTCATCAAGGTGTGACATCTACGCCCATCACGTCTTTCCGTTTGTTGGAAATCCCAGAGAATTATCTTGCTTACTTCGATATTCAAATGCTTCCATACGGTGGCCTCGAAATGGTCCGTGAAGAAGCTTGGTCGGATGAAATAGAATTTTACTACGGTAATGGTGGCGTTTCTGTGGACCCACGGAACAGTGAGCTTCTGGGGGCTGTCTATTGGGTAGCTTGGGCACTTTGGACTGAGGATATGGAATTGGGAGTTCATTCCGCATCGATCGGAGGCAAATCCTTCGTCGAAGTTGATCACTTCTATATTGGTAAACCTTGGAAGAAGTCCACGGCAGGTTTTGCGACATTCGAGCGATTGAGCCCTCGCGTACCAGAGCCTTCAGCAATGGTGATTTGGGGGGCGGTCGGTGTTGCGGGATACCGTGCAAGGCGAAGAGTGATGCAAAAGAAGCATGGATTGGATTTGAATCGTTAGATCGGTGGGGTAAGCCTCATTCCTGACGTTTTCATGCATGTTAATGCTGGTGGCTATTGAGGAAAAATAGTGATCTGTCCTCCGTTGGCTCACATTCGCGGTATCCAACTATGGACTTTCAGAATGAAGACGCGAATTGTCGAAGGTTGTTCAATCACGTGGGGGCTTACTATGAACCGATTAATTATGTTGCTTGTTTGTTGGGTTTTTGGCTTGGTTTTTTTAGCGCCTGCCCAAGCGGGGCTGATCACTTATCGCTGGTCTTTCACGCAAACGGACGAAGTACACAATGGGGAAGGAACCGTCGCTGGCACACTGACTTATGCTTTTCGATTAGGCCAAGCTTCCGCGACGCTACGTTCGTTTCGCGTCTCGGCTCTTCCGGGGCCGCATGAATATTTTTGGGACGCCGAAGGGCTCGGTGGTGATGGAATCGAAATGATAAGAGAGTCGTGCTGGTCTCCCAACTTAGATTATTACTACTTCGGTGGGTTGGGAATGCAGGTCAATCCGATTACGAGTGAACCTGTGTCGATTAGCGTTATGGGGGTCTGGGCACGGGAGTCTGAGGATATCGACTTTCTTTTTCACACGTTTCCTGGCCACGGAAATTCGTCGGCGAGTGTAGTGAGCTCGTTAGGCCAGCGCTATTATTACATTCATACAGAAGGCCCTGCGCAATTCGAGCGATTGAGCCCACCTGTACCAGAACCTTCAGCAATGGTAATTTGGGGCTCAGTCGGCCTGATCGCGCACCGCGCGCGGCGACGACTACGGCTGGGAACCACGTAAAGAAAGTTGCTGAGCACATGAATTCTCCGTCTGCCTTAGCGTCCTTGATCGCTACCGGTACGAAGCTCTACCTCGATTCGATAGATCCAGAACTCGTTGAGCTGAATCTGACTTGGGGGGCCGTTGGAGCAACCAGTAACCCGATCATCATTTCGAACCTGATTCGTACAGGTAGGTTCGATGCCATGATTGCGGAGTACTTGAAAGCTGGCTTCGATGACGAGACGATCTGTTGGAAGTTGACTGACACTTTGGTTTCTCAAGCCCAATCGAAATTCTTATCGCAGTGGAAGGCTTCGTCGGGCAACGTTGGGTGGGTAAGTTTCGAGGTCGATCCCTTGATCGAAGATCCCGAGGTGGATTTACCACACCGTGCTCGTGTGGATCGCATCATCGAATTGGGACTGCTTTGGTCTGCCGATCAACCAAACCGTATGATCAAGGTGCCGGCGACCCCCGCAGGGTTGGACGCTCTTGAAACGTTGGCTTCTCAAGGCGTTCCTCTCAATGTCACATTGATCTTCACGTCGCGGCAATATCGCATCGCCAGAGATAATGTGTGGGCGGGGGCAAAGCGTCTGGCTTCCTTGTCGAACTTCAAGAGTGTTTACAGCATTTTTGTCTCGCGCGTCGATCAGTACACGGCGGAGCGATGCAAGGAGCTTTCGGCTGATGCACAAGGGCAATACGGTATTCTCAATGCAAAACGAATTTGGTTGGAGAACCGCGAGTTTTGGAAGGCTCATAAAACACCTCTCGAGCAAGAGATGATTTTTGCGAGCACCGGTACAAAGAATCCAAACGATCCGCCTTGGAAATACGTCTCAGCCTTAGCTGGTTCTGATATCCAAACGAATCCACCCGAAACGAATTTGGCGGTATCTCAAAGCAACGAGTCCTTTGTCCGAAGCCTCGATCAAATGCCATCCGAGTCGATCATTCGAGAACTCGATCGCGTCGTGGATGTTGCTGACTTGGAGGGGACCTTGATGCAACAAGGTGTCGCGAAGTTCGTTGCCCCGCAAAAACAGCTTATTCAGACCATCCGGGAAAAACGCGCAAGTCTGCTAAATTCCTAAAGTTCCTTGAATCTCGTTTCAATCCCTACGTCTTATACGACCCATTCCCGGCTTGATGCCAGGAATGCTTTTTTCGACTCCGTAGACTATAGTGATTGCGGTAATGCCGATCTCTTTTCCACCCTGCGGACCGTCCCGGTCCGTCCCACCTGGTGGAATTTACTTCCCGTACGATTGTTGGTCATCCATGATGTTGCGGTACCCTTCGCGATTCGCTTCAAGCGTTCGTTCCGGTCGTTCTTTGCCCCAAGTGATGCTACGTCGCTTGTTGGTTTGTTTGTCTTTATTCGTACCGGTTTGTTTGCTTGTGTTTTCCGATTCTAGGGCTTTTGCGCAAGCGGACGATTTGGCCAGATTGGTTCATCCTGATGTCGCTGACCGGATCAGTTTGTCCGATACGCAGCGAAGCGAGATCCAAAAACTGTTGCAAGCTCAAGGGGAAGCGATCGTTGCCGCTGCGGAACCAGCGGCCAAGACAGCAGCTCGCAAGGAATTCAACGACAAGATCTTAGCTCTTCTAACCGAAGAGCAACGCGGTGTGCTTGCTCAATTAGAACCATCGCGAAAGTTGATGTTTCAGTTTCGTGAAATGAAATGGGATGACGTCCTGCATTGGTTCGCTGAGCAACAAGACCTGACTCTCGTGATGGATCGCACGCCTCCAGGGACCTTTACCTACAGCGATGCAAGGACTTACTCGCCAAACGAGGGGATCGATTTGCTCAATAGTGTCCTGATGACACGCAACTTTGCTCTCATGCGTCGCGACAAGATGTTGGTGGTAATTGAGTTAAGCGATTCACTACCCCTGGAGTTGATCCCGAGAATCAAGCAAGAGGAGCTGCCAAAGCGTGGCAGGTTTGAATTGGTATCGATTGTCTTTCCTTTGGGGGGACGTCCGATCGACGCCGTTCTCGGAGAAGTGAAACCGTATTTAAGTGGGTTTGGACGGGCCGTTCCTTTGGCACAAGGTAGCCAGTTGTTGGTGGTGGAGAATGCGGGCAAGATGCAGACGATCAATGAATTGATCATGTCGGTGCCTGTTCCAAAAGCAACTCCTAAACCCGAACCACCGCCACCTCCACCTCAACCGGTCTTCGCATCCTACCCTTTGGGTACTTTGGATGCTGCAAGCGTGCTTTCGACGATCAAGACCCTTATTCCCAGCGAGCAGATAACGATCGATCCAAAGACGCGAGTGCTCAGCGCTTTTGTAGTCCCAAGTTATCAAACGGCAATCAAGACCGCAGTCGATCAGATGCTTGCAAGTGCCGGGGAATTGCAAGCGAGCGAATCTGTCGCTTATCAAGCATCGAAAGCTCTTCCTGAAGACATCAAGAAGCAGATCGCTGCAATCGCACCGAGCGCTTTGGTGATGACTTCCACGGATCGCATTTTGGTAACCGCTTCGGCATCGGATCAAGCTTTGATTCGTTCAGGGTTGATCGGGCTCGATATCACTCCTGTGGTTGACCGCCCGAACATGAAAGTCTTTGAAATTGACCCCGCGATGGCGACGATTGGCGAGGCGGCCATGAAGGCCTTTTTACCCAAAGCTCAAGTGGGGGCAAATTCGGCGGCTGGCACTCTAATCGTCCGTGGCAATGACAATGATATCCAGCTTGCTAGTGAGATTTTTGAGATTTGGAAACGATCGCAGTCGAATAAAGCGCTTCAGTTGAAGTCCTTTCATCTTGACCGAATCGCCGACGCGAAATGGCTTGCGACAGTCCAAAAGCTAGTTCCTACTGCCAACGCTTGGCTCAATCCGGATGGAACGGAATTGATGATGCTAGCGACTCCAGCAGAGATCGCTTCGATTGAGAAAACGATGGAATCGTTGCTTGCGCTGCTTCCCAAGCCAACGGCGCGCGAGTTGAAGCTGTACGTGTTGAGTAAGACGCAGGTTGCGCGGCGGACACTTTTGACCAGCGAGTTGCCAACGGAACTTGCGAGCATGAAGCTTGTCGATGGCACGAACAAAAATGAGCTGTTTGTCTGGGGTGACCCGGAGCAACAAACGAAATTCAAGGCGTTTCTTGAAAGCTTAGATCAGCCTGGCACGATGCCTGCACAAGGGCTACCGAAGACCTATCCGATTCAGACCAGCGAATATGCCATCGTCTCCTCGCTGTTAACCGCTGAGTTTCCGGATGCGAAGATCACGGTTGATACCGAGGGTAAGCAATTGACAGTTGTCGCCGACGAAGCTGGCCATGCGTTGCTTGCTCAGCGTTTAGAGACGATTCAAGAGCAGCTTCCCAAGCGACCTATGATGCGGCTTGAGAGTTATTCCGTTCCCAATATGACCGCTTCGGCGTTGAGTACCGCGCTTACTCCATTGCTTACCAAGGCGCGGGTTAACGTAGATACTGCAAAAGATCGCTTGCTGATTACGACCGATGAAGCGAACCATAAAGACATCAAGGAACTGATTGAAGCGCTTTCGATGGAAGCTGCGGCGGACAAGCAGAAAGTGGTTGTCGTCTATCCAATTCAACATGCGGTTCCTACTCAGATTAAAACCGTAGTCGATCAGTTGGTCACCGGTGCGACGACTCTTGCGGACGACAAGCTTAAGCAGCTTGCCGTTACCGGTTCCATCGACACGCACGCGACGATTAAAGCTGCCATCGAGCAAATCGATCGACCTCGTTCGAACGATTCCGGTCCGAAGGAGATCCGCAGTTTTGATACCAAGAAGACGTATGCATCGTACTTGCTCCCCCTACTTCAGAAACTTTGGCCTGACGTAGAGTTGGCAGTCGATGCGACTACGAATCGAATTCTTGCTACGGGAAGCAAGGCAGAATTGGATCGGATTGGCCAGTCTTTGGAGCGGTTGATTTCCGCACCCGATGGATCGCCTCAAACGGTCAAGACGTACCCTGTTGCAAGTGGCGATTTGACATCGCTATCGACGATTTTGGCTCAGATAGCGCCACAAGCGTTGATCAGTCCGGATCTGACTTCTAGAACGTTGACCGTTTTTGCTTCTCAAGAGCAACACGATCGGGTATCGCAAGCGATAGAGCAAGTCTCGAAGACAGCGCAATCGGCGAAATCGCCGGCGACCTACACAGTCAAGCCAGCGCAAGTTACGCCTGTGCAGACGGCTTTGACGACTCTCTTTCCGACAGTGACTTTTTCTTCCATTCCGATCAGCGGGCAAATCATTGCGGTTGCGACTGAAGAGCAGCAGCAGCGAATCGCACAAGTTGTCGAATTGCTGACCAAGAAGGGGACGAGTGCTGAAGGGACGTTGAGCGATGCTCAAAAGGAAATTCGAAGCTTTGATACGAAGAAGACATATGCGAGTTACTTGTTGCCGTTGTTGCAGAAGCTCTATCCTGACATGGAGCTTGCGGCAGATACGACCACGAATCGCATTCTTGCAACCGGTGCGAAGGAAGAACTGGATCGCTTGAGCGAATCCCTTGGACGATTGATTGCGGCTCCGGAAGGTGTGGTCCAAAGCGTGAAAACCTATGGGGTGCCGGCCGGAGATTTGACAAGCCTTACGACGATGCTTGGACAGATCGCGCCGCAGGCGGTTTTGAGTCCCGATTTGGTTTCCAGGACTCTGACCGTTTATGCAAATGAAGAGCAGCAACAAAGGGTGTCCCAAGCGATCGAGCAGATTGGCAAGACCGCAGCGAGTGCGAAATTGCCGGCGACTTATACAGTCAAGCCGACGCAGGTTACCGCCGTACAGACTGCGTTGATCTCTCTGTTTCCAACGGCGAGCATTGCGGCGGTGCCGACCTCTGGTCAACTGATTGTCGTTGCGCCGGAGGATATGCAGAAAAAGATCTCTCAAGTGGTTGAGTTAATGCAGAGCAGTGGTGGGACAGGAGAGAAGACGATCCGCGTCTTCCACCTCAACCCCGATCAAGTCGATGTGACGGCATTGATGAGCACGTTGACTTCTACTGTTCCTGCGAACATTCAACTCGACCCAAATACTCGCAATCAAACCATCACCGCGATCGGAACAAAGGATGAGTTGGAATTGGTTGCGAAAAAGATCGAGGAAATTCAACAGCAATTACCTCCTCCCGAGCCTACTGCATCGGTGGTTTATCCCCTG
>JBJONT010000441.1:0-11974 GCA_046051705.1 Planctomycetota bacterium
AGTGACCAACCGACCAGTCCGTAGGAACGCTTCAAATGCAAAGCGATGTTCTCTGGAGCATTCCATATCCATGGACCGGTACCTTCGGGATAAACGAAATAATGCACAAGTCCCATATCTAGGTTATTCGTGATGCTTGTCCAATTCGTTGGTTCCGTCTTGAGGGTAGTCCAAGCTGTCCAGGTTGCTGTGTTGGCGACATCGACCGTTACTGGGCTGCTTGACGTTGGTTCGAGCGATGTATGGATGATTTTCAAGATCGAGACTTTTGAGTTTGGGTGCACCGAGGCTTCGAATAAAGTCCCTTGCCATTCGTTTGAGGTTTGCTCGTTTTGCGGTGTCCATTCATGGGCTTGAGAAGTGGCATTGTTTGCATCCGTATTAATCGAGTCGGTGGTGAGTGTTGGCAAGCGACCTTTCACCGATTGGATGATCTCGTCTCGGATACTTTCACGTTGGTTTTCCCAAGCTATTTGAGAGTTTGGAATCGATGTGTTTGCAATGGGAACGAACCAGTCTTGGACATCTGTAACCCGTTGGTCTGAAGGTAAGGACTTAAAGACTTTTAATTCGGCTTTTTCGAATCGAGCAGTGGCTGCTTGTTCGATACGACGGCGTTGGAGCATCAGATGGCGATCGAACCAGACGAAGCAACCGACTTGTAGTTCTTGAGTGTCCTGGTGACCGCCGGTGGTCCATTGGATTCCAAGCTGTTCTTTTGCGTTGAATTGGTACAGATGGCGAACTTGTTGCTGAACACGAAACACGCCATCGAGAGGAAAGATAGGGTCTTCGTCGGTGTTCCCAATTAGAAGTGGGCGTGGGTGTATTAAAGCAGCGAGGGTCGAATAGTCCCAGCCGTAGCGGTTTACGAAATACATGCAGTCACAGTGCCCACGGACACACTGATCGATCACGTGATCGCGCAGGTTGGTGATACCTGCGACTGGAATAACGACGCTGATGCGTGGATCGATGGCGGCTGCATACCAACTGTAAGCACCTCCTCCACTTCGACCCGTGATACCGATTTTGGTCGCATCCACGTCGTCCCGGCTGATGAGGTAATCAACGGCGCGGGAGGCATTCCAAGCTTCGACTCCCGCAGGGGTGTAGCCTCTCGAAGGCCAATCCCAGCGGTTATATCGAAATAATCCGTGGTGGATGCCTTCGATCTCCCCGAGTTGGATGGTGTCGATAGCAAGGGCGATGTATCCGTTTTCAGCGAGGAAGGCAGGGTGATGTTGGTAATGGGTTTTGTTTCCGAGACTTACGCCGTTTTCTTTGACTTGTCCGTGACCACATACATAGATGACTGCGGGCAATCGTCCTTTGGTAATCTTGGGACGATAGAGGTTTCCCGTAACGTACAGACCGGGACTCGATTGGAAGAATACCTTCTCGACAATAATTGCATCGGTTTCGAGGGTGTCGGTGGTGGTCGCCGAGAGGTCATCGCTGAGTTGTTGATTGTCACGAAGATCGCGCTGCGGGATTCCGAGCATTTCACGAAGCTGGTCGCGCAAGGTTTCCTGCTGCACTTCCCAGGCTTGTTGCGAAGTGATTTGGCGCAAGTCGTTTGCAGTTTCGATTTGCGATACGCGGGCTCGGAGCGTAGCCTGGGTCAATTCTACGCCTGGTGAGTTGGGTTCTTGTCCCAAACACTCCCTAATGGGTGCGAGTATGCAAATGAACAATAGGGCCATTGGCACGGTGAGGTGGGGTGATGACATAAGTGCGAACCGAGGGTGGATGAGTTGGGAGGGTTGCATCGCAATCGTGAAGCTAAGTGAGAATCGATAGAGCGGAATTGGAGGGTGGATTTGGAATACTAAGTTTTCTTAACGGCATCCTCGTTTGGCTATCAGATCATGTACATTGCTGAGGATAGCAAACGTATTTTCGGGTGGAGGATGTATTCCTCGTGCGGTCAAGGATTGTTGGGTAGGCAATGGTTAGCACTAGAGTTCGAACGGAATGGTTTATCAACGTATGGGCGATGCTCGCAGCGTTCGGTACTTATTTTTGCATGTACATGTTTCGCAAGCCATTTACGGTGGGAAGTTTCGATCATTCTGGAGCGGGGGACTGGGATCAAAAGGGGACTTTGATTGCTGCGCAAGTGATCGGGTACATGGTATCAAAGTTCATCGGTATACGCATTGTTTCTGAGGTGACTCGAGCGCAACGCGGATGGGTGATTCTTGGACTGATCCTACTGGCCCATACTGCTTTGTTGCTGTTTGCTTTGGTGTCGAGTCCCTACCACGTAGCATGCATGTTTTTAAATGGTTTGCCGTTGGGGATCGTTTTTGGCTTGGTGCTTGGGAATTTGGAGGGGCGGCAGTCGACCGAGGCTTTAGCTGCTGGGCTTTGTGCCAGTTTTATTCTAGCGGGTGGAGTTGCGAAGACGGTCGGTCAGAGAGTGATCGATTACACCATGAAGGACTGGGGATGGGATATTGCCGATGCTGAGCGGTGGATGCCGTTTTTATCAGGCGGATTATTTTTGGGCCCGATCATGGTGTGTGTGTGGATGTTAAGCAGGATTCCTCCGCCGAGTCAGCAGGACATTGACGCGAGGAGTTTGCGTGAACCGATGGCAAGTGAGGATCGCTGGCGGGTGCTGAGGACGTATGCGGTGGGACTCGGTGCAATCGCTGGAACGTACTTGCTAATGAGTATCTTGCGAAGCTTCCGAGATGACTTCGCTCCTGAGATTTTGCGAGGGTTGGGTGCGAGTGTTAAAGCCCAAGCTTATGCGAATATCGATTTCGTGGTTATGTGTTTGGTTACGGTTGCCAATGGGGCGGCTGTTTTGATCCGCGACAATCTCAAGGCGTTGCAGTTTTCTTTCGGAGTTTCGATGCTTGGTTTTGCAACGACCTTAATCACGGTGATGATCCATTGGTATGTGCAGCCGATCCCACCGACTCAACTGATGGTTGCCATCGGGGCTGGATTGTATTTGCCCTATGTTGCGGTACATACCACCGTCTTCGAACGGATCATCGCTTGTACGCGGGATCGGGCAAATGTTGGCTTCTTGATGTATGTCGCCGATTCGGTCGGTTATCTTGGGTATGTGGCGGTCGTGTTGATGAAAAATCAGTTGATTGGTGTAGTCGACGAAGGGACCTTTGCGATGTGGTTCTTGAAGATCAGTGCGATGGGTGCTGCATTGAGCATAGTGTTGATCGCGGTAGCTTCGCTTCGATTTCGTTCCTTGTCGATTGCGACAAAGATCCCGAATTAGTTCTTAAGCAACTTGATTTGAAATCGTAGGCTTGGATCCACGTTGAAATTCGACGATCCAACGTATTGCCGCTTAGCTGCTTCGGTTAAAATGGCATCGAAGACGATTGCCGTCTTTAGAACCTGTATTTTCCTGAGCACATTTTTTCTGAGTACTGTATATCCCCGACAGTGCTGATTCTCCTGAAGCGTCGTTATGTATTTGATCAGACTAACTCAAAGAAAAGACCTGTGGAATAACGACCAAGGGAGACCGAGTTGGATCGATGGGGCGAGTATTTCGCTCGATGCCTTCGTTAGCGGCGTTGCCTCTGAGACGGGAGCCGTTTTGGAAAATGGAGATGCTTTAGAAAATCGAGCTGCCTCGGGGAGCAGTGCAGGGGAGCAGCCGTTAAGAGCGATTTCGCATTCGATACGCATGATGAAGTTGCGTTCCTCGCAAGGGGAACTGCACGTCGGGGACTGCTTTGATGTGGAAGTCCGATACGAGGAAGGAGATGTGGCTCGCTCGGTATTGGTCATTATCGGGGATCTGCAAGCCTTCGAAGGCTTGTGCCAAGGGACTACTTTAGGGATGACGCTTGTGTGCGGAAGCGTCGGAGACCGATTTGGAGCGGGGCAACGCGGAGGGGACTTGTTGCTCATAGGGGACGCAGGGAGCGAGGCACTGGTGGACAAGCGTAATGGCTGGTCGCTTATCCATGGAAACGTTGGTGATCGGTTTGCGGGACCTGCACCGGGTGACCTCTCTGGGATGCGAGGTGGGGACACGATGGTACTGGGAAATGTAGGAGATCGGGCTTGCGAACGGATGCGCCGAGGGAGTGTTTACATTCAAGGGCGAGTCGGAGAGTATCTTGCTCACAGTTGGATCGCAGGGACGATTTATATTGATGGTCAACTGGAGCGACAGTGGTGTACTGGGATGAGGCGAGGGTCACTGTTGCTGCGCGAACCGAAGGTTGCTGAGTGTGGGGCAAGTTTAAGCATTTCCCGCAGTTGCGAACTTTCGTTTTTGCCGATCCTTTGGAAGCATATTCGTTCGTTGGTGAATATGACCGCCACGAAGCTCCGCTCGCCACTCTTCTCCGGCGGATCGCAGGATGATTCATTCTGTGATTACAGAACGTATCTCCGTATGGTTGAATCACAAGAAGCTGACACGGCGGTGGCGATGGAACAATTCATCGAACGGTTGCCAACCAGCAACCAAGTCGTACGATGCTTTGGAGATCTTGAGCTCGATGGGCAAGGGGAGATTTTGGTGTTCGGTGAATTCGCCGATATGGATTTGCAAGTTGGTAACTCGCGATTGCAGGTAGCTGAAGAATCATGACTAAACGTCGAGTAGGAATTTTCGGCGGATCCTTCGATCCGATTCACATAGGGCATTTGCTGATTGCCGAGCAGTTTGCTCAAGATTTGAAACTGGACAAAGTGAAATTCATTCCGGCAAAAGTTTCCCCGTTCAAGGTCGGGTATGAACCGACGAGTGACAAACATAGGCTGGAGATGCTCAAGCTAGCTGTTGGTGCAAATCCGAAATTCGAAGTTGACCCGATCGAGTTGAATCGGGGTGGGGTGAGCTACACGATCGACACGGTCCGTGCATTGCAACAAACAGGCACTGCTAATGAGAATGGCTCGGTAAATCAGATTGGCCTCGATGTTCATTATTACTTGTTGGTCGGAGCGGATTCGTTGAAGGATTTCAAGAAATGGAAATCGCCAGCGGAATTGTTGCGTTCGGTATCCTTGGTCGTTGCGCGACGCGGTGGTGAGCCTGAGCCTCGTTGGGAAGAGCTGGGTGGGATCGTATCCGCCGAAGAGATCGCGCAGATTCAGTCTAGGAAGCTTGATTTGCCTGTTGTTGAGGTTTCATCCAGCGACCTAAGGCGTCGGATTGAGCAAGGACGTAGCATTCGATATTTGCTACCGTCCGCGGTCGAAGTCTACATTAAGGAGCATGGCTTGTACCAAGCTCCAGTTTCTGAGAAGTCAGACCTCTAAGCTAGCCGTTCAGCGATAGCCATTTGAGCGACAGCCATTCAGCAGCTAGCTTAGGTTTAGGTTACGTATCAGGAAGGCCGCGATTGTGCTAGGTCAAGCGGTGTTCTTGCTCGACTGACGCATCATCGCTATTTCAAGATCAGCAGCAGGTCACCTGCTTCGACTTGACTCCCCGAGGAGACGAGGAGTTGGGCGATTTCTCCGTCGCGTTCGGCGTTGATAACCGTCTCCATCTTCATGGCTTCTAGCGAAAGTAGCTTCTGGCCTTTGGCAACTTTATTGCCAGCGGCGATAGCGACACCGATAACCATTCCGGGCATTGCGGCAGCTACGTGAGTTGGATCGGCTGGATCAGCTTTGGTACGCCTTGCTGCTTTCGTTTCGATCGACTTGTCAACGACTTCGACTTCACGAGGCTGTCCGTTGAGTTCGAAGAAAACAGTTCGTACGCCGTCAGGTCTAGGTTCACCCACAGCAAGGAACTTGATGATCAGACGTTTACCGGATTCGATGTCGACCGAGAATTCTTCACCGAGCGATGGCCCGAAGAAAAAGATAGGAGTCGGCAAGAGCGATACATCGCCGTATTCTTTTCCGTGAGAGATGAACTCATCGAAGACTTTCGGATATAGAGCACTGGTAACCGTCTCTTGCATGTTTGGATCGCGTCCGAGTTTTTCGGCGAGAGCTTTTGCCGTGGCGTCGAAATCATGGCTTGGGAGGGTTTCGCCAGGCCTGTTCTTCACTTCGGGGTTGTTTCGCAAGATTGCGCGTTTCACTTGTTCGGGGAATCCTCCAGGAGGTTGACCCATCATGCCACCGACGAGATCGAGAACTGATCCAGGGAAGGATAGTTCACGTGTTCCATTGGCGATATCTTGGGCGGAGAGATCGTTCGCGACCATGAAGAGTGCAAGGTCACCGACCGCTTTGCTTGTGGGGGTAACTTTGACGATGTCTCCGAGGAGTTCGTTTGCCGATGCGTACATCTTGCAAACTTGTTCCCAGCGGTCTGAGAGCCCAAGTGCTTTAGCTTGTTGGTAAAGATTGGTGTATTGACCACCTGGCATTTCGTGTTGGTACAGATCCCCTGCTGCGACAAGTGATTCACCTTCGAAGGGAGCGTAGAACTGTCGGACGGACTTCCAGTATTCGGAGAGTTGTGTAAGTGCGTCTGTCTTTAGTCTGCTTTCGCGAGGCGAGTAGCGGATAGCTTCTACAAGTGTGTTGAGGTTGACTTGAGATGTTCCACCGGACATGGATGCCAGGGCGCCATCAGCGATCTCAAGTCCTTCTTCGGCCGCATTGAGGATCGAGGAGGCTTGGATGCCTGCGGTGTCGTGGGTATGGAAGTGGATAGGAATGCCGATATGTTTTCGAAGTTCAGCTACCAGAAGTTTCGCGGCTTGTGGTTTGCATAATCCGGCCATGTCTTTGATGGCAAGGATGTGTGCACCCATTTTCTCGAGCTGTTTAGCGAGATCGATGTAGTACTTCAAGGAATACTTTTGGCGATGGGGGTTTAGGATGTCGCCGGTGTAGCAGATAGCTGCTTCGCAGATCATTCCAGATTCGACAACGGCTTCGATGGCAACGCGCATGTTTTCGGCCCAGTTCAGAGCATCGAAGACGCGGAAGATATCGATCCCGGCTTGGGCTGCTTCTTTGACGAAGGCTTGGACGACGTTGTCTGGGTAATTGGTATATCCAACCGCGTTTGAAGCGCGAAGGAGCATTTGGAAGAGGGTGTTTGGTATTCGTTCTCGGAGATCAGCCAAGCGTTGCCAAGGGCTTTCTTTGAGAAATCGCATCGATGTATCAAACGTGGCACCGCCCCACATTTCCATCGAGAAGAGCTCTGGGGTGAGCCGTGCGTAAGCATCGGCGATACGGAGCATGTCGTAGGTTCGGACGCGCGTTGCGAGGAGCGACTGGTGGGCGTCTCGCATGGTGGTATCGGTCAGCAGTAATTCTTTGGTATTGCGAATCGATTGGCAGAAGGCTTGAGCGCCGAGTTTCTGGAATTTCTGACGATAGCCTTCGGGGATAGGTTCCGTGGCTGGAACCTTTGGCACAACAGCCGGTTCACGTCGGACTTTGACGTTGGATTTTTCAACGAGTTTGTTTCCGTTGACAACGGTATCTGCGATGAATCGCAATACTCGTGTCGCTCGGTCGCGACGTTTGGGCAATTCGAACAGTTCGGGGGTTTTATCGATCATCCGAGTCGTTGCATCACCGGCTTGGAAAGTCGGGTGGGTGATCAATGAGATCAAGAACGGGATGTTCGTTTTCACACCACGGATGCGGAATTCTTGAAGGCAGCGTTCCATGCGACCGGACGCTTCGCCGAGATTGCGCCCTCGCGCGGTGACTTTAACTAAAAGGGAGTCGTAGAACGGATTGACCACAGCACCGCTGAAGGCGCTACCGGCATCGAGGCGGATGCCGAGCCCGCCGGCACTTCGGTAATGGGTGATTCGACCGTAGTCGGGTCGGAATTGATTCGATGGGTCTTCCGTTGTCACGCGGCATTGGATTGCGGAGCCAACGACTTGCACTTCGTTTTGTGCAGGAAGTCCAAGCGATTGGTCACCGAGTTTTCCGCCGCAGGAGACTTGGATCTGAGATCGGATCAAATCGATTCCCGTGACTTCTTCAGTAACGGTGTGCTCAACTTGGATCCGTGGATTGACTTCGATGAAATAGAACTTGTTCGATTCGGTATCGAGGAGGAACTCAACGGTTCCCGCGCAGTAGTACCCAACTTTGCGAGCGATCGCTAATGCAGCTTCGTGAAGCTCCGAAGCGACTTGCTTAGAGAGGTTCGGCGCGGGGGCGATTTCGACCACTTTTTGGTGTCTTCGTTGGACAGAGCAATCGCGTTCATGAAGGTGAATGATATTCCCATGTTGATCGCCGAGGATTTGGACTTCGATGTGCCGAGCGCGTCCGACGAGTTTCTCGAGGAAGACTTCGTCGCTACCGAAAGCGTTTTTCGCTTCGCGTTGTGCTTGTTCGAGATTGCTGGCCAATTGGTCTTCGGATTCAACGACTCGCATTCCGCGCCCGCCGCCACCTTTGGAGGCTTTGAGCATGATTGGGTAAGTCATTTTCCGCGCGATTTCGGTGGCTTCTTTCAGGCTTACTACCGCAGCCGCAGAACCATCGAGCACAGGGACACCGACTTGTTTAGCGATTTCTCTTGCAGCGACTTTATCGCCGAGCAGGTCGAGGGCTTCGTTGCTCGGTCCGATGAACATGATACCCGCGTCGCGAAGCGCACGAGCGAACTGCGAGTTCTCGGATAGGAACCCATAGCCTGGGTGAACGGCATCGATGTGGTTCTCAAGGCATAGGTTGACGATACCAGGGATATCTAGGTAGGAGCGGATTGGCTCTCCGGCCTTCCCGATCGGATAGGCTTCGTCGGCTTTGAAGCGATGCAGTGCGAATCGGTCTTCATGGGAGTACAAGGCGACTGTACGGATTCCGAGTTCGTGAGCGCTTCGGAAAATTCGGATCGCGATTTCGCTTCGGTTTGCGGCTAGGAGACGGCGGATGGGAGCCATGGAGTGCGCTGTAGTGGGAGGGAGTTGGGAGGAAACTGTGCAGAGCACGGGTTATTGCTAACCGTCCAAAGCACGGGGTTCTTGTTGACCGTGCAAAGCACGAGGCCTGGAAAGTATACAGCAAATGATTGAATAATCACTTGCAAGTGATCGTCTTACGGGCTTGGAATTTGCGACGGATGGAGCGGTCGCATGGATCGATTGGTTTAATCGATTGTTTTCATTGTGGGCGAGTGAGGGTTTATGAAGGAGGGATAGGGTCGGTAGATGTTTGGCTCCTAACATTTGGGGGACCACCGTGCCAACCGCCGTTGATTGCGATGGACTGACCGTTGATGAACTCTCCATCACCTAAGCTTATCGCTGCGGCGAGTTTAGCGATGTCTTGGGGGGAGCCCCACTTCGCGAGAAGGGATTCGTTTTCGGCGCGTTGATTCCATTCGGGAGAAGTTGATTGTCCCCATTGGGTCTGGATCCAGCCGGGTTGTATGCAGTTGACCCGGAGTTTCGGTGCATAGGATTTTGCTAGGCTTTTCGAGAACGCGGCAACGGCGGCTTTCACTGCGCAGAAGTATTGTCCACTGTCACCTTCCATCCCCGCTTCGGCTTGATCCCAACCGATGTGAATCATCGAGGGGAGAGTGTTTTGGGGAGAGGCTTGGTTGACTTGTCGAGCGGCGACGAAGCGGCTCAGGAGGCTCATCGCTCGCACGTCGATATCCCATAGTGTTTGCAGTTTCTTCTCGAAGGACCATGTTTTAGCCGCTCCGGTGAGGACATCGGCACCTGCGGCGTGAATCCATACGTCGACGTAACCGAATCGAGCGAAGGCTGCGTTGGCCAGGGAGTAGAGGCTTGAGGATTGCGAGAGATCGGCGGCGATAGCCAAGGGGCTGCTGCAAAGCTTTGCGGTAGTTGCAAGTCCGTGCAAATTCTTGCGTCCGTGGACGATCACGTTGCAACCTCGATGAGCGAACTCCAATGCGATTGCTTGGCCGATTCCGCTACTCGCGCCGGTGACGACCACGACCCTTGGAGGGAATTGTGGATGGTTCATCGGTTAGTCCGAGGCTTCGTTCGGAGGAGGTTCATAGTTGAACTCTTGCCATTTCACGGCGTGACCCATCGGTTCGATTCGAAGGACGAGATGTCCGTTTTGATAGACACGCACAGTTCCACTCGACTGGCTGACGACGATCGCGATAGCTTTCGTGCGTTGGGTGATACCAGCAGCGGCCCAATGTCGTGAACCGAGACCTTTGGAGAGTTGAAGGTTCTCGTGGAGGACTTCGATGATTTGGCGAGAGCGTTCGACGACTCCGTCTGGAGAGACGATAAAACCACCGTCCATTTGGGCGATTTCTTTGATGTCTTCACGGACGCGTGGATCGTGTAGGGTGCGATTTTTTCGGCTGTAACCTTTCAGTGGATCGAAACCGCTATCTTTGCAATGGGTGAGAACTTTGCGAGTATCACCGATTACGAACAGGGTGCCGACCTTCTTTCCTTCGCGTCCTTCGCGTCCGATTTGAACGGCAAGATCGATGACGACTTTGAGGTTGTTCAGAGGGACGGCTGTTTCGAGGCGTTGAAGGTCGCGGCTGGTGAATCGTCTCATCCGTTCATCGAGTTTGATGATGGAGATCGAATCCATTCGGTTTGCTTCGAACCCGCAATAAACTGCTACGACTTCGCTTTGGCCGGCTAAATGTTCGTCGGCGACCCCTTCGAGCAAGGCGTGCTGGAGTCTTTCGAGGAGCGGCGCGTCTTCTTTGTTTAGGGTGATGGGAACCAAGCCGAACCCTGATGCGGCTTCTACATCTTCTTCGAGATCGGCTGCCACCAAGATTTTTGTGACTTCCGGCGGGACGAGTTCCCTAAGGCGTTCCCAGTCGATCGCTCCATCGACGAGGAAAAGCATGGCATCGGCGTTGACGGCGAGAGCAAGATTGCCCGCCGCTTCGACGACGCTGGAGAATTCGCGAGTAATTTTTTGGGATTGCATGGACCGGGTTTTCCACGTTCTGTTCCGTAGATGGCTCCAGATGGCTCCCGATTGCAACCCCAGATATCACCCAACACTCGAAACGGCATGCGATTTGAGGCGCAAGTCTTTTCCCGATGGATATTTAAGGTGTCGAAAGCCCAGTTCAAAGGCGCAGTGTAATCACTTGGGAGGCTTTCGGCAACCTTGACTGGGGGGTTGATCAAGGAAATCGTTGCAGGTGGGTTTTGTTTGGATGTGAGGATTTGACGTTGATTCACAACGGCGGAAGGCTATACTCTCCCTTCCCTATTTTCTGGGTTCCCTATTTTTGGCTAGAGAAGCTGGCCAAAGTTTTTGGCCCCTCGAAGTTTCGGTGTACCGGGTTGTGGTTTGTCCAGACGTCGGCGATTCCGGGGTTTCGGTCGAGATTCTAACTACATCATTGATGGATGGTTGTGACATGGCAAGAGCTTGTGAAGTTTGCGGAAAAGCCCCTCAAGTTGGGAACATGATCGAGACTCGGGGTAAGGCGAAGTACTTGGGTGGGGTTGGGACGAAGATCACCGGGATCACGCGTCGTCGTTTCCTCCCGAATCTTCAGAACATCAAAGCATCTTTGCCGAGCGGTGAAGTCAAGACGATGCGAGTATGCACTCAGTGCATTCGTTCGGGTCGAATCCGCAAGGCGGTTCGCACCAAGCCATTCTCGTTGCCAACGAAATAGTCGGCACCGATGTCGATTCGGGCAGAGGATGTTTACCGCTTGGCGAAACTCGCCAAGCTTCGTATCGCGGAAGACGCGGTCGAGGGTGTCGAGCGCGATCTATCGAAGATCTTGCAGATGGTAGATCAGTTGCGCGAGGTTGATACCTCTGGAGTTGAACCGATGGTGCATGCCATCGAACTCTCTGACGTGCTAGCCGATGATGTGGTCGGCCATTCTCTCTCGCAGGAGGAAGTGTTGCAAAACGCTCCCGCCCATGACGAGGTCTCTTTCCGCGTTCCACCGGTCTTGGGGTAGCGGCGTGCGGAGCATTCGGCCTTTCCAAAACACCGATACGCTCAGTCTCTCAAAAATTTGGGAAGCCCACCATAAGGCTTACGGTTCAAAGTCCCAATGTCTCCCTTTCGTCTTTGACCAGTGTGTTCT
>JBJONT010000442.1:0-5292 GCA_046051705.1 Planctomycetota bacterium
GCGAAATGCGACAGCTGTTACCGGCTCGATGACGGGTATAGGCATGGTCACGGGAGGCGCGGGCAATGATTCGTTAACCGGTCGTGCTACGCTTGCAACCATTCTGATCGGTCTTGGTGGAAGCGACGTCTTGATCGGCGGCAGCCAGCGTGATTTGCTCATCGGCGGAACCGGTGCAGACATTTTACAAGGTGCCGCTGGCGATGACTTGCTAATCTCTGGAACGACCTTGCACGATCGGGATCGGGCTGCTTTGTTGTTGATCTTTGCGGAATGGACCTCAACGAGGACCTTCGCTCAGAGAACCGCTAACATCTGGGGTAACGGGGTTGGTACGCGTGCAAACGGTACGACGTACTTGAACAACAGTGCGGCTGATGGAATTACCGACTCGGTCTTTGCTGACACAGAAACGGATTTATTGACGGGCGGAACGAACCAAGATTGGTTCTTTGCGGCACCCGGAGAAATATCCGACTTGGTCACTGCGGGGGCAACCCCGGACCGCAGAGATTGATGATCGGTCGTGATTGACATTTCTCCATGGGTGGGAGCGTAAATGCACCATCCATGGAGATAGGTGTTAATTAGTCAGGTAAGTTAAAACGCAGGATCGCGCGGGATGGTGGGTTTCGCGGTCGTGAGATTGATCGCGATGCGATGATGTTGGTGGTTGAGTGATTTGCGGTTGTTGGGTAGTGATTCGCGGACCGCTTCACCGCACCCTACGGAGCGCGGGTTGGTGGGTTTCGCGGTCGTGGATTGACCGCGGTGAGATGATGATGGTGGATGAGTTATTGGCGGTTGTTGGGTATTGATCGGCGGACCGCTTCACCGCACCCTACGGCGCGCGGGTTGGTGGGTTTCGCGGTCGTGGGATTTGCCGCGATGAGATGATGATGGTGGATGCGTTATTGGGGGTTGTTGGATAGTGATTGGCGGACCGCTGCACCGCACCCTACGGAGCGCGGGTTGGTGGGTTTCGCGGTCGTGGATTGACTAGGGCAAGACGAATGCAGCGCCAGTTACGAACGCGGCTTGGGTCACCGCGCCACGCCCGCTGATCGGAACGGGACCGACGGACCAAGGTGCACATGATCCCGGACGGTGGTATCCAAGCGGGTGTTGGCATTCATTCGGTGGATGAATTCCCATCTTGTATGGGAGAACCGCGAGGTCTCCGAAGAAGCGAACTGTGGAAATTGCAGGTTGAACCACAGGGCCCCATTCGTGCCCGTAACGTTCTAGCTGTACGTCTTCGAAGTACAGGGGCTTGTTGCAAGCACCGGATGCTTTCCAAGTAAATGTTGATTCGACGAAGGAACGAGGAGCAAAGCCTTGGTCACCAAGTGAGCATGTCACAGGGACACCCCAAGCTTCTGCAACGAAGACTTGGTCTGCATCGCTTAGTTGGCGTTGCAGGTACGAAATGCGTGAGCCGTCTTTTTGCTCGATCACGATGGTGCCGTAGACCAAGTCGACGAGTTTACCTTCGGCGATGTGTTCGCCTCCAATACCTCTCCATGTTCGAGAAGGTGTTTTCTCGATAAAGGATTGTTTGTTGGTCGCGCCGGCCTGGTCTTGGGTTTGTGCACCCTGAACGAACACTGGCGATGAGTTGACTTGTACATTGCGGATGTCGGTGCCTGCGGCGAAGTTACGAACTAATTCGCAGTTTGCAACGGATTGGTCAGCGCGTTTTGGTGGGACAGGTGGAAGGTCATCATCGAGCCTTGCGGGTTCTCGCAGTTTTCGGTCCGAAGGAGAGCGAAGCTCAGGAGGATCTGCTACAGGTGACTTTTCAGGGAAAGGACTTGGCAAGGATTTCTCGCCGAGAGTTGCCGGTTCGTTTGTCTCTGGAGGAAGAGCCTCGATTGCCGGCGGCACATCAAGCTTGGGCGCTGGTTCGAGTTTACCAGGGGTGCCGAGTTGTGGCGGAGTAGCGGGTAGTGCGTTTGGTGGAAGTCCGAGCGGTTCTACCGGAGCGCTGGGCAACTTGGCTGGAGGGATTACCAAGTTTCCGCTCGATGTTGGTGGATCTTGTGGTTGTTTGATCAGCAAGCTTGAGCGAGCGGATTTCTGATCTTGTGGTATTGCGACGGGTTCTTGAAACGTTGCCGTGGCGATGGAAGCATCCGCGATCGAAGGACTGTGCTGTGGTTTCGAAACGGTCAGTTCGATGACTTCTGGAACCCCGGTTGGGACGGCAGGTGCTTGTGCTTTGCGGAAGGCTTGAGCTAGGCTTTTCCCGTTTGGATTAGTATTCGCAATCGGGGCCGTGGAGTCGACTTTTCGCCATCGCACAACTTCTGCTGGTTTCGTGGTAGAAGCTTGAATCTCTGGGAAAGCGGCAGGATTTACTGGGCTTGATTGACCGCTTTCAGAGGGAGCTTGGCGATGCCCAGAGGTACTTTGAGCGGATTCAGAGCGAAGTGGATTTGAGAAACTCTTCGGGGCAGAGTTGGGTTTAAATGGGGTGGGGGACCAAGCAGGTGCGGTTTGTATTTGTGGAGCTTGGGCCGACGAGTTTTGATGGATCGTTCCGAGTAACAGAGCAGGACCGAGAAGGATCGCTTGGGATAGGCAAGAATAGGGTTTTAGGATGTTCGTCAGAGAATCGATCGCTGCGGTGCGGAGCGACTCTCGCTTTTGGAGTTTGATCGATGTCGCCAGAGTATCAGCCTTCGTTAGGTTGGTGTACCTCCGGGCTGTAATTGGGTGCTTCTTGCGTGATGGCGATGTCATGTGGATGGTTCTCCCGCACGGTCGCGGCCGACACTTTGATAAATCGAGCAACGGAGCGAAGCTCGGCGATGGATTTGGTACCACAGTACCCCATTCCAGCGCGGAGCCCGCCGACGAGTTGGTAAACGTAATCGGCCAATGGGCCTTTGAACGGTACTCGGCCTTCGACCCCTTCTGGAACCAATTTCGAGAGTTGGTCTTGGGAGCCTTGTCGGTACCTTTCGCTTGAACCTTTGACCATTGCCCCGAGCGAACCCATCCCTCGGTAGGCTTTGAAAGTCCTACCTTGGTAGAGGATGGTACGTCCTGGGCTTTCAGCAAGTCCGGCGAACAGGCTTCCGATCATCACGGTCTGCGCCCCAGCAACTAGGGCTTTGACAATGTCACCCGAGTATCGGATGCCACCGTCGGCAATGGTCGGAATGCCAGCTTGCGAACAAGCTTTCGTGGCTTCATAAATCGCGGTGACTTGAGGGACACCGACACCGGAAATCACACGGGTAGTGCAAATCGATCCGGGGCCGATTCCGACTTTCACTGCATCTGCGCCTGCGGCAGCCAACGCTTTTCCACCTTCGAACGTTGCTACGTTTCCGGCGATGACGTCGATCTTCCACTGGCGTTTAAGTTGTTTGACCGTTTCGATCACGTTCGAGGAGTGTCCGTGAGCGCTGTCGACAACAAGGATGTCGACGCCGCGTTGGATCAATCGCTCTGCGCGTTCGTAGTCGTGTACACCGATCGCAGCACCGACGCGAAGGCGACCGAGTTCGTCCTTACAGGCCGATGGGTAGCTCTTCATCTGGTCGATGTCTTTGATGGTGATCAGACCGGTTAGTTGGTATTGATCGTCAACCAGCAAAAGTTTCTCCACCTTTTTATCCGTCAAAATCCGCTCAGCTTCCGCAAGCGATACATTTCCCTGAGCCGTTACCAAATTCTCTTTCGTCATAACCGATGAGATCGGCCGGTCGCTTGATTCAAGGAATCGCATATCGCGGCGGGTTAGGATGCCGACGAGTTTCCCGGAAGCTTCGACGATTGGGATTCCGGAAACATTCTGTTTGCGCATCACTTCCTGGGCTGTTGCAACGCTAGCATTGGGCTGCAGGGTGACAGGATCGGGGATGATTCCGTTGGCGCTTCGTTTGACTTTGGTGACTTCGGCGGCTTGGGAAGCGACATCCATATTCTTGTGGATAATCCCGAGTCCCCCGACTTTTGCGAGGGCGATCGCCATTTCGCTTTCCGTGACGGTATCCATCGGTGAGGAAAGCAGGGGGATTTCCAAGCGGATGTTGGCGGTTAGCTGGGTCGATACATCGACTTGGGAAGGGAGAATTTCGCTGTAGCGCGGTTGGATAAGCACGTCGTCGAACGTGATACCCTCGCAGGCAATTTTGTCATCCATAAGAATGTTTCCTGGAGTATTTCAGATGCGATCCTGGAAACCGTTGAAGTATCCCAAAAAAGCTAGCTTCTGCAACCTCACTCGGAAATCCGAAAATTACAAAAGCAAAATGTTAAAGTTTACCGTTCGGGGGGAGTTTTTTGGTTGAAGTGGTGGTAGGGGTTGTTCCGATGATTCCGGATAGAAGGGCTCGCAGACAGAGCCATCGAAGGTCTTATCGATTGAGGAACGACCCCGTGAAACGACGCAGGCAAGAAGGCAAGACGCTCCGAAATACTCGAATTGGAGCATATTTTACCCGTCGCCAGGCCAAAAACGCCATCAAGCAGCTGCTGCTTACGATGGTAGCCGGTGTGGGCGTTTTCCAAGGGATTGGGGTTGTTGAGGCCCAAGTGCCCGGTAGCGGGAATACTTCGAGGCGTCCGATGACGTTGCCGCCGAGTGCGCCGATGACTCTGCCGCCGAGTTCGCAGCCGAATTCGATACAGAATCTGCCGCAGAACGCTCCGCAGAGTTTGCTGCAGAATGGAAATCTTGCAGCGGGAGAAGCGAAGCTGCAGGTTTACGCTCTTCCCACGGAATATGTGGCTTATGCGGTTGGGCAATTGCAAGCACAATTCGGGGCGGACAAACGAGTTCGCATTACGACTGAGCCGGAGACTGGCCGTTTGATGGTGCTTGCACCAGAAGCTACGCAGCGAAAGATTGCCGAATCGGTTGCGGGTATTACGCAGCAATTGAGTCCTGTTGCCAAGGATATCTCGGGGCATGTGCTTTCGAATTCGGTTCAGTCGCGTCAGTACAAGCTTCAGAAGATTGGTTGGCGAGAGTTGGAGGACGCGATCTCGAGGATTGCGGGTGCGAAGCTTGCTGTCTCAACAACCAACAATGGCGAGGTTGCTCAGTTGCAGTTGATGACGGACGCTGGACCGCGCGAGATCATGACGATCGATCGTCGGCGAGACGAAGTCCGGATGCAGGGAAGCCCCAAGGACGTCTTGGCATGGACTCAGGTGGTTACCGCTGTGGATATGGCGCAAGCTGATCCGCAGAGGCCGACGCAGATTGTCCCTATTAATCCGGCGACTCCAGAGAGGATTGAAACTGCGTTGCGGTTGGTACGTTTAGCATCGTAT
>JBJONT010000443.1:0-6800 GCA_046051705.1 Planctomycetota bacterium
TCTACTGGAGCATTTGGAGTGCCTGGATTCGCAGGTGTTGTCGGGTTCGAAGGAACGCTCGGGTCAACCGGTGTTGTCGGTGTATTGGATGCTGCCGGATTCGCATTGTTTCCCGCCGCAGGAGTCGCTGCCGCAGCGTTCGCAGCTGGATCTGCCGGAGCCACGCTTCCGATCGGTACACCTGCTCCAGCAGCCGGTGCATTGGTATTGGTTCCTCGAAGATTCGCAGGGGGATTGTACAAGTAAACCAGTCCGTAGATCTCGATCGGAATCTCGCCACGGGTATCGGGGGATTCTCCAGCACCAGGCATGCCGGGCATGCTCGCCCCCCCTCCGCCTCCTTCTCCAGAATCGTCTTCCTTAAAGCTTGCTCCTGCCCCGCCACCGGTGCCCATCGAAGCCGCACCGCCGGGGAACCCGGCTCCACCTGCTGCGGCGCCGCTAGCTGCACCAGGGGCTGCGGCTGCATCGGTGTTGTATCGAACTTGAAGGACTTCAAGCATCATCTTGCCGTTTCCACACTCGGTGATCAAACGACCGATTTGCGACTCGTCAACTTTCAATCGCATGCGAACCGGTATCCGTTTCGCCACTGCAATCACGGCATCGTTCGCATTTTGCAAATTCATGGCTGTACGAAGCTGAGCACCGGTCAAGGGCTTGAACGAGTTGTCAACATAGCGACCATCCGCAGGGTCACGACGTGCTGGGGCACCACCACCCCCGGGCATCAACCCACCTTTTCCGCCACCCATTCCGCCATACCCAGCCGGTGCACCTCCAGCGCCACCGCCTGAGTATCCACCAGGAGGTCCTCCACCCATTCCAGGCATTCCGCCCATCATCCCACCCATCAAACCGCCACCTCCGCCAACCGCATCGGCACCGGCCAAGGTCCCTGCATCGCGACTCGCTCGTGCACCCCATCGAATGAACTCGATCTCACGGACGATCGCCTGGAAATTCTCCTTCGCTTCACTGTTCGTGTTGGCCAGAATATCCATCAAACCACGAAGCAGCCAAATGTCTTCCTGGGTGTAATAGATTTCATAGATCGATGGTGGGGTCGGTTTTGCGAACCAAGGTAAAGCATCGGAGATGATCTCCTTTTGCGAAGCTTCGGACCATCGAACCAAGTCCCTCGTGGTCTCTGCTGCTTTCGCTCCCGGCCCCGTGGTGAAGCCCCCTAACCCAGGGGGAGCAAAGGATCCTCCTCCTCCGGGAGGCTCGAATCCACCCCCACCCGCTAACGCTTTCGCATCGAGGACAAACTTCCAACTGCTGCCGATCTTCTTTGCAAGAGCAGGAAACTCCGGCTCAATGTAACCTTTGTAAACATCGCGATCCCGAACGGTGATCTTATCAAGAGGCTCAGGAGCCTTCTCTGGCAATGGAAACGGGACTTGTTTTTCGAATGGCCGAAGACCATCGAAAATCTCTCGTGTCTGCGGAAACTGAAAAGCAGACTGCGGCCAAGTCAAAAACTCTTTTTGTCGCTCATATTGGAATTTCCAAGCTTGGTCAACATCGTCAATCAAGCCTTCTAGCCGCTTTTCCATCTCCTTGTGAGAAGATTCGTTCGGATGCGTAGCAGCTTTGTTGCTTACTTCATTGATCTTGCTAAACGATCCGTTCAGAGCGTTTATCCGCTGCGTAATCGCTTGGTCTAACCCGCTCTTTACCAAGTAAAACACAACGGCGGATAGCAATAGCACTAAGCCGCTGATGATCCAAAAGGAATACTTTGCCGCCTCTTTCAGATAGCGTTTCAAGTCGTCCATGGTCTAACTCTTTCGTAAACTGTTAGTAGTTTTGGTTTGCGGAGTTTCGCGTCCGTGGTGTTTGATCCCAAGACAGTTTTTTGTTCCAAGACGCGAGGCAGGAGCAACGCATCTGGCTAATTACCAACGATTTAATCTTGCGGAGTGCTCTCAGACTCAAAGTTCCCCGCAGGTGCCGATGCCGCCGCAGGTGCAGCAACCGCCGGCCCGGTAACAGTTGCCAAAGCACCTGGTTTCCAAGCAAATTGAACGATGAAATCAAATTTGGGAGCTTCGAAGTCCGCCGGTACCAAGTTTCCTTGATCGTCTTTCAAAGGCTCTTTATTGCTTCCGCCTTGCGATCCACCACGGCCAGGGCCACCTCCGAGTCCAAGACCACCTCCGAGCCCAAGACCAGCACCACCACCTGGCCCCCCCCCGTCAAGCGAAGCACCTGAACCACCTGTTCCAAGCCCGGCAGAACCAAAATTAGGACCGCCAGAACCAAGCCCCAACCCACCAGCTCCACCCTTGGGAGCAAGCCCCCGTTCTTCCATCAAACGAACGTATTCAGGGTTCGGCAACCGAAACAGCCGATTTGGTTGTGCCGCGCGGTTTCGCAATACCGGCCTGCGTACTCCCAAATCATACATGGTGATCTCACGCACCTCGCCCGGCTTGACGCCAGGCAACTTAACGGTGCCATTCTCAAGGAATTCCACGAGATAATTCGTCACGTGGGCTGCACCTTCTCGCCCTTGTTTCTCTTTGCCGTTGTAGTAGTGGTAGCCCCTTAGCTCAACGACCCAACCCGGACCCGTCGGATCTGGATCCTTCTCCGGAGTCCTCTTGATCTTCGCAAAACCCGCTTGTTCACGAGCTTTGAGCTCTTCTTGGTAGCTGTCTTTCAAATCCTGCTTGTACCATCCGGCAAGATTGTCGTAGTAGACTTGCTCGATGCGAGTGACATGGAAATCCATACGATCTTTGTATGGAAGCTCCTGCGGAGTTTTTTCCATCAACAACGGATCGCGGTTCAAAGACTGCTCGACCGCTTCAAACAACTCCAAACAGAGCAAGCGCTGCTCAGCCCCCTTGCTGACCTCCGCCCCGACGGACCGATAAAGATTCAATTTCCCTTTAAAATCTTCATCTTTCGCGATCTCGTCCTTCGATGTCTTGTCGGCACTCGTAACCGCCGACTCGGCACTCGACCAAAGCTCTGGCCGAACCGGGCGATAGACTTGCCCAAGCATCGCGTGGTGGGTCGCCATCCCCACAAGCAGCAACGACAAAGCACCAACCGCCCAAGGCTTTTTATTGCGAATGACCCGATCGATCACAATATCGCGGGGGAGCAAATTCGTTCGCATCGGCCCACGATTAAGCATCTGAAGGGCCAAGCCGTATACAACGCCAAAGGCTGCGGCATTTTCCTTAAACGGTTGCGCACCAAGGACTTCCGCGCCGGAAAGCTTGGGGAACCTGTCGAAAAGATCGACATCCATCCCAAGGTTTTTGTTTAGATACTGAAGCAATCCAGGCATCTTCGCCGTGTTGCCCATCACCAACATCCCGTCGATATCCGCTTTCTTGTTCAACGACTTGAAAAATGCGAGCGATCGCTGAATTTCTGTCACCATGTCGTTGAAAACCGGACGCATCGCCTGGAAAACCAACTTCGGATCGTCGGCCTGCATGGCGTTCTTCTTCAAGTGCTCCGCTTTCGCAAACGTCAACTTGAGATCTTTCGTCAATTGCCGAGTGAAGTGATTTCCTCCAATCGGGACGCTTCGCTGCCAAATTCTAAATCCGTTGGTCACGATCAAGTCGCTCGCATCGGTGCCAATGCTAAGCAAAACAGTGTTTTTCTGAGGTGAATCCGGATCGTACTCCTCGTTTGCCATCCGCTCGGCAAAGCGTTCATGAGAGATCAAATTGTAGAGGCTCATCGGTGCGAGCTGCACTAAATCGATGTCGATCCCTTGGTCCCGGTACGGTTTCAAGGCTCGAAATACCGCGTCCTTCTTCATCGCGAACAAGCCAACTTCGCTTTCCAGCGCGTAGCCATCCTCGATCTGGGCACCTTCCATCTGCTGGAAATCCCAAATAACATCGTTCAAATCGAAGGGAATCTGCTGTTTTGCTTCGTACCGAACAATGTCGCTGATTTTCTTTACTTCCACCGGCGGTGGCTTGAAGAACTTCGCCAGACCACTCTGACCGGGAACACTCACCCCGATCTTCGTCGCACCCTTGAGATCATTGCGGGAAAGAAATTGGCTCAGCGCATCGGCCACTAAAGCTTCTGGTTCCGCCTCAGGTTGCGAGAGGATTTTTGGATATTCCACGTAGTCAAACGTGTCGGCAACTACCTGATCCCCCTCGGTGTGACACCTCAAGGCTTTCAGGGAGCTTTGACCAATTTCAATCCCCCAGACATGCTGAATCTTTTTCGCCATAACGCGAATTCTCCGAAGACCCTCGAAAAGCTAACAATCAGGAAAAGCACAAGCAAGCAATCCAAAACGGACACTCTCCTGCAAGCTAGACCCGTTAGTATGTTATCGTGGAAATCATGGCACTGTCAAAAGTTTCCCACTTGCATTCCCAAAATTGTCATTTTTCTCTTTCTCGCACCGATACTCTCCATCCAATCAGGCCTGATGTTGCGCTTCGCTCCTCTCGCCTTGTATCTCCATTGCTTCCCCCCTGGTAGATTGAAAACTGGTAGGATATTACCGCGTCTCGCAAGATTTTTTCATCTGGGATTTTGCCATCCAAGAATCTTCCGGACCACTGGCGCTGTTTCCGTCGCAAGGAGGGCTTCTCCATTTTGAATCGCCAACCACAAACACGCTTGAATTGGACACGCTTGAATTCGATCCGCATCGGGGAACTCAGCCACCACTGCTTCCAAAGCCCGCCTCGCATGCCGCTACGAGCCTGTGGATTCCTCCTCTTAGCCTTTCTTTACGCATGTGTCCAATCAGGCGCAGGTGTTTATCCAGATACCGCTGTTCCCCTAATCACGGGTATCCCCCTTAGCCCTGTGTGTTTGGGCCAAGAAGCCACCTCGAAACCTCAACAGAACTCATCCCTCAATTCAAATCCAAACGGAGTTTCGCTCGAAGCCAACCCACAAGACGCAGATGTCGAGATACTAGGCTGGATCGAAAAACTCGGTTCCGAAAGCTTCTCGGAACGACTCGAAGCCCAAGGGAAACTTGAATCATTCGGCGCTGCCGCCTTGGACTGGCTTCGCATCGCTACGGAACACCAAGACCCACAGATCGCCTCTCAAGCACGATTCATGGTGCAAAGCGGCAAATTCTCGATCGATGGCCAAAACACCCCATTCGAGCTTCGCAAACTCTTGGATCGCTACGAACCGGCTGACTTCGGTTCCAAAGCCGAACTGATTAGCAAACTTGGCATGCTTGACAAGAACCTTGGCGTCAGACCTCTATGCCGAATCGCTCGCTTCGAATCGAATCCAATCATCGCAAAAATCGCCGCTATCGAACTTCTACGTCGACTCAGCCCGTTCGAGTCCGCCGCTACACTCCCCCCTCCGACCGATCCCGATCCTGCAGATCTCTCTGATCCCGCAGATACCCCCGCCCTCTTCGCCGATCAACCACCCAGTCTTGCTTCGATCATCCTTGAAACGCTCAGCGGTGCAAAAAGTCAACCTAGCCAATGGTTGCAACTCGCATTCAATCGCAAAGAAAAATCTGAGTTTTCAATCGAACAATGGCTGTCGATCATAGACCAAGAAGAATCCCTCTTCCTCGATAATCACGCCGACACTTCGATCCAAGTACTCGAACCTCTGATGCGTTGGGTGGCCGAACAAGCTTCCCTCGAACCGAAACAACGCGACCAAGGCATTTCAGTCGCCAAACGCCTCTCTCTGATCACTGCAAACCGACAGCTTGCGGTCCTTCCTCAAATCGATTTCTGCGAATGGGCTCTTCGCGCAAACCTTCCAGAAATTGTTCCATTTCACTATGCACAAACCGCAACGCTGTTTCCTCAACAAGCCCCGGTATTGCTGAACTACCTGCTCGCAGAAAGCTTCTCCAAACAAAACAAACCAGATTTAGCGAATCAAGTCGCGAAGATGGCAAAAAGCCGACAAAAGATCGAACTGTCGAAAGACTTCGAAGTACTCTCGGTCCTCGGTCAACCGCTGAAACCACCCCCAGTGAATGAACTGCTTTTGCGAAGTAACAACCAAGATATCGAACGTGCTGGTGTCGCCGAAGCTTTGATCAATCGCGGATCGTTTGAATGGGCGGAAGCCGAATTGAGAGAATCGCTCAGCGGACGCGAAGACTCACCGGAATTCGCTACCATCTTGACCCTGACATTGCTCTCTCAAATGCTTCACGAACTCGACCGCGATGCAGAAGCATCCAATATCCTTGAAAAGTTTGCGCAACGTTATGAAAACGAGCGCATGTTCCAAATGCAGACGGAAACGAACGGAGCTGACATCCCTTCGAACTACCACCTCTTCGCTGCAAACGACCTAGCGAAAAATGGTAAACATGCCGAAGCCCGCGAGAGATATTCAAAAGCGATTGAACTCGCCCCTGATAACGTCGATGCGCTGATCGGACTCGCTCGACTACCGGAGAACGACGAAGAAAAACAAATGCGACTACAAGATCAATCTGAAGTCGTAAACGCGCTGAGAAAAGAGATAGAGGGTGTGGATCAAGATCTTCGACTCGCTGCTCCGATGTTTCAAAAAAGCGAAAAACGCAGGCTGGCTAACCAACTCAATACCTTCGCTTGGCTCGTCGCGAATACCCAAGGCGATCAGCAAGAAGCTCTCTTAATGAGCCGGCGTGCTTGCGCCCTAGCTCCCGACCGCTCTGCTTATCTCGATACCCTCGCACACTGCTTCGAGAAACAAGGGGACTTCGAATCCGCCTTGCGAGCACAACGCAAAGCAGTCGCCCTCGAGCCACATCAACCTTCGCTGCAACGCGCTTTGAAGCGTTTCGAAGAAAAGGCAAAAGAAAAGCG
>JBJONT010000444.1:0-25129 GCA_046051705.1 Planctomycetota bacterium
CGTCTGACCTGTCTGACCTGTCTGACCCTTTACACACCAAACCCCAACAACAAACCAAAAAACCGAGGAGGGAACCCCAAACGGTCCCCTCCCCGGCAGCCTTCCCCCCGGCTGATTCGGCACACACAACCGAACGAATCAACCGGAAGCTCCCTCGATATCTTCTTTGCATACTCCTCCAGGCTTGGCGAGCTTTAACTCTCTACCCCAAAGGGCAATGGCACCCCTTCAAGCAAAATCCATGCCAATTTTGTCGCACGTTTTACTAGACCTAATTCCCCACGATTTGCAGTAAAACGAAAACGCATACAGCGACGGCCCGAATAAGCTTCTCTCAATTTGCAAGTGACAATCTCAGGTTGAGACCGATAATATCATTCTACGAAGCACTCCTTCTCGCCCGCTGAAACTGCCATGAAACCAAACACCCCACCACCGAGCATCTTCGAAATCGACTCGCGATTGACTCTAATCCCAGTGGTCAACGCAAGCGCTCCATTCGCCACCGCCCTGCGACGCGAACTTCTCAAACGACCCTTCGACGCCCTCGCAGTAGCACTTCCAAAGTCCTTCGCCAATCCTGTCATCGAAGCCGTCGAACAGCTTCCAAACCTCTCGTTCGTCGCCCTTTCACTCTCAGACCAAAACACAACCTATCGCGATTCCGTCGCCGACCCCGAAACAGAAGACTCGCTTCCATTAGCAACCTACGTCCCGATCGATCCATGCCAAGCTGTAATCGCAGCCATTCGGTTCGCTCTAGGCGAACACATCCCGATCGCTTGGGTCGGATCCGATTCTCCTCCCCTTCGACGTAACGCTCCGTATTTCCCAGACACCTACGCTCTGCGATCAACTTCCCTCGATCGATTCTGCGCCGCACTCCTTCCCTCTATCTCGCCTCCCTCATCACCGCCCGAACAACTGCAAATCGACGAACTCGCCTATCGAATCAACACCACCACCGAGCTAGCTTCTCACACCATCGCACTGTGTCCGCTAGAAGACTGGCCTTGGGTGCGCCAAAGCATTCTCGCTCAGCGTGCAGCACCCACGCTCCCACCTTCCACCACAATCAGCGAGAATGAAAACCAACCGACGAACTATGCGATCGACCCTCGCGGCTATTTGTTTATGCTCGGCGAATTACCTTTCCTCACCGGACTCTACGAACGCGCCCGAGAAGAATGCGACGAGGATGAATCTATCCTTACCGAAGGCCTTAAAGAACTCTTTATGAACTCCCGGAGCAGCTATCGCCAAGAGCTCGGCAACCGCGCACGGCAAATCTCCCCACTGCTCCTCTCGCAATGTTTGAAGTACATCCGAAATCAATCTCTCCTCGAACGAAGAATGACTCCGAGCTTCTACACCATCGTGCAATCCGCGCAACAAATGATGGGAGATCCATTCGCAGTCCACTTGGTAAATACCGCCACGCAATACCCCTACGAATCCCCACTACCCTGGCCTACCGCTCGACTGGGAATCGACCAAGCCGACTTGCCCGGCGATGGTCTTCATCGACTCGTCTCGCTCTTGCCAGGCCCCAAGCTTGAGTGGTCTTCTCTCGAACTTCAACGCCCTCCCAAACCACTCGATCAGGAACGCTGGGGAAGCCGATGGAACCCCTATATGCAATGCTCGTGGCCCGAAGAAGACACGCAGATCGAAAGCTTCCGTAGCCGAATCGTCGAACGAGCGCGACAACTCCTCGGCGCAGACTTGGCACGTACCGAAAAATTCACCACCAGCATCATGGACGGTATCGACCTGCGCGAGACCCTACGGCATTGGTACGACGGCTCTTTGTACGTCAAAGTCAATCCGCCCTCGATCGGACATCTCGATGCGACTGTCATGGTCTTTGACTCCGAACCAGACCCGCGTCACTACGACTGGCGCGCGACTTGGTTCTCCGAACACCCCGAAGAATCCACTCTGGCATTCTTTGCGACTCACTTCAAAAACCAAATGATCGGTCCAGGAATCGCGATGGCTACCTACGGCGGATCGATGTTCCTCTATCCCCCCCGACCTATCCCAGATATCTGGCAAGACCCACGACTCGATTTCGCAGAAACACTCGAACAACGACTCATCGCCGCCGCTTGCCTCCACTCTCAGTCTCGACACATCGCTCTGATGAGCCCCACTCCCCCAGGCCTCGTCTTCAAGAAAATCGCAAAACGCTTCGGACGAAAACTTGTCCATGTCCCCCTAGCGCACTTCTCAGATAGCGTCATCCAACAACTTCGAATCTTTCATGTCCTCAATGGACGGAAAGTACGAAGCTACGCTGCGAATTTCATCCGCAAAGCCTAACACAAAAAACAACCCGAGCCTCTTCCATTAGGGGGTCATGGATTAGGCCCGGGTTGCATCCAACATCAAATCAAATACTCAACAAGTCCTTGTGCGGTGACTTACCAAGGCCCACGTACAGGATATACCCCGATCTGATCGGTATGCGTCGGCCAATATGGAGTCGCGCGGAACATCCCACCACCTGCACCATTAGGCGGATTACCACCAAATTGATGATAGACAGGTGTCATCGTGTTCTGCGAAACACCCCAAGAGTAATTCGATTGCATCGTTACCGTAGGAGGAACCACCAAAGCTGTCGGCTGGCCCGTTCGCATCCAGTAATACCCACCGTGCCATGGACGCTGATTCGCTTGTGTCCTCGCCCAATAATCTCCCCACGACGAATGCCAAACCCAGCCAGCATTCGAGCCGAATCCGTTCGCATTCGCGCCGCTTGCAGCCAAGTTTCCGTAATTGAGCATGTGCCCCTGAATCGCACCACCAACCGCATGTACGGTCGATCCGACATGCGATACGGCCCCATGAACCGCTGCGCCATGGCCTGCAACGCCATGCGAATGGACCGCTGCTCCACCCGTGCCATTGCACTGATTGCACGGCTGCTGGGCTTGAACTGATGAACATGCAAGCACCGCTGTGAAAGCCGTGCCCGCGTAGAAAAATCGTCGAATCATAGTTGGTCTCGCAAAAAATGTTTCTCAAGCCCCAGCCGCTTCTCATCCCTAAGAAACGCTCGAACACTCTTTCCGATACCCGGGATCCGACCCTGGCAATATTGTCGCTAACCGCGATGGCCTATCCGTTACTGATGCGGTAACTGAATCGACTTGTGTATCCAATGCACCGCGCTGCGGGCAGGTGGAGCATAATACTTCGCAGACGTACGATTAAATCCGCGACCACCGTCATAATACGAGTGGTAGCGATCATGATGCTGGTACAAGTATTGATGAGGATAAAACGGCTGATACGTGTAGTACGTATGCCCGACATTACCCGGAACTCCAATCGGAGACATATACATCCCCGCTGTAGCTTGGTTCGCATTCCCCTGAGTGAAGTAATTCTCAAACAAAGGCTGCGTGCCACGACCCAAAATGTTTCCATAAGCAACCGTGTTACCAGGATGCGTCGCTGCGGCTTGAGCAGTCATCTGATGCATCGTTCGCAATCCCGGAATCCCTACTCCCGGTACGCCATAACCAGGCACTGCACCGACTCCCGGTACCGAACCAACTCCGCTCGCTGCTACCCCCGCTGCAACACTGCCGTTTGCAACTACACCAGGTGCAACACTACCCGCGGCAACGCTGCCAGCCGCCACGGAACCATGGCTTGAACCGCAACTTGGACACTGCGCATTGGCAATCTCCATTCCACCCCACGAGGCGAACGCGACGCCGCTCGCTACCACCATCCGAACCATTCCTTGTAGTCGCATCCGAATCCTCTCCTATTGCTTGGACGATTCTCCCACAGATCCACCGCGAGCCCCCTCGCAGTCTCCGATCCATAGTCGTCTTCGCTTTGCTCGGCATCCGACCAACCAACCCACAAGCCAATTCCTTAGCTCACCATCCAATTCCCTACTCCCCTATGACAGACACAACGCTAGCAAGGATCATTCCGAAAAACAGCCCCGCCGTCTCACAACTCCTCTAACTTCCCTAGTCGTCAATCTCTTCCATTTCGGTATCATTACCCCCTGGGATCTTCAGGATCCCAAACACTTCCTACGATCCCAATCCTTGAGCCCCAATTCTTCTTCGATTACCGCGAATGAGCACCCCACCGACCAAATCCAGACGCGCCACCGCCGAATCGATGGCCACCAAACAACGCGATGTCTCGGTCAGCGAATTCTTCGCAAAAAATCGACACCTACTTGGGTTCGATAACCCCCGAAAAGCTCTCCTTACCACCGTAAAAGAAGCGGTCGACAACTCCCTGGACGCTTGCGAAGAAGCCGGCATCCTCCCAGAAATCTGGGTCCGCATCGACCAAACTCAACCAGGACGCTTCCGCGTCGCCGTCCAAGACAACGGCCCAGGGATCGTTAAAAAACAAATCCCAAACATCTTCGGAAAACTCCTCTACGGCAGCAAATTCCACCGACTTCGAATGAGCCGCGGACAACAAGGTATCGGTATCAGCGCCGCAGGGATGAACGGCATGCTGACCACCGGCCGCCCAATGCAAATCCTCTCGAAAACATCCAAACGCTCACCCGTCCACTACTTCCTCCTCCAAGTCGACACCAAAAAGAATCAACCCGAAATCATCAACGGAAAAGGAGAAGGAATCGATATCCCATCCGGCGAAAAAGGGCTCGCCTACATGCGCGATAACGACATCCTTTGGGACTCCCACTACCCAACCGCCACCACCCCCCTTAACGCCACCGAACCCCTCACCGAATCACCCTACGCTCCCGGATCCGAAGTCGAATCGGGTACTCGCGTAACAATCGAACTGACCGCTGTGTACAAACGCAGCCGAGGTAGCGTCGATGAATACCTCGAACAAACCGCTATCTCCAACCCTCACGTGACCATCCATTGGCACAACCCCGACGGCGAACAACAATCCATCCTCCGATCAACGACCGAACTCCCCCGAGAAGCAAAAGAAATCAAACCCCACCCCTATGGCGTTGAACTCGGACGCTTGATCACCATGCTCGGAAGCGAAAAGGGGACGTCGGTCTCCTCCTTCCTTACCAACTCCTTCTCCTGCGTCACCCCTGCAGTCGCAAAGAAAGTCTGCGAAGTCGCGAAAATCTCCACGCGAGCAAACGCGATCAAAGTCGGACAGACCGAAGCCGAACGGCTCTATAACGCCCTACAAGAAACCAAGATCCGACCACCCTCGACCGACTGCATCGTCCCCATCGGTAGCGAACTCCTCTACAAAGGCCTCAAAGCCATCGTCCCCGGCGAATTCCACGACGCTGTCACCAGACCACCCTCCGTCCAACGCGGCTCCCCATTTCAAATCGAAGTCGCGCTCGCCTATGGCGGAAACATGGCAACCCAAAAAATCACCCGCGATGAACTCGCCGAAATCATCCAACAATCCGACGCGAAAACACTTCGCAAATTCCTCCTCGATTCCTTCAACGGCGTCGGCCCCGATGCCGCCGAACGAATCATCAACCAAACGAAACTCCCTACCCGCTGCAGCCCACAGAAACTCAAT
This sequence comes from Planctomycetota bacterium, assembly GCA_046051705.1. GTDB lineage: Bacteria > Planctomycetota > Planctomycetia > Pirellulales > Pirellulaceae > JBKCUI01. The sequence goes on from JBJONT010000444.1 coordinate 5,530, forward strand.
AAAGCCCAACTCGATACCCTGCACAACGTCCTGAAAGAAATCAACATCTCCGAAGGACAAAGCATGCAGATATTCCGATTTGCAAACCGCGTCCCACTGCAATACCAACAAGGCGCTTGCGCAATCACCCAAGCCATCTTGAATACCAACTGGAGACCCTACGGCCTCTCGCAATCCCGAGGCGCACTGCCAGCCGGTCCAGTCACACTCATCGTTCACGTCGCAAGCGTCTGGGTACCATTCACCAGCGAATCAAAAGAAGCGATCGCTAACACCCCCGAAATCGAAAAAGAACTTCGACTCGGTATCCAAGCCATCGGCCGATCGCTCGCTTCTTTTCTTCGAAAACGACAAGCCATCGCCGCCCAAGGCAACCGCCGAAACGTCTTTCTCAGATACCTCAAAGAAGTCGCAACCGCCGTAGCTTCGATCCAAAAATCTGAACCCGAACCGATCTACGATGACCTTCTGTTCGTCGCCAAAAAGAAAACCGCTGTCGCCGATGTGAAACTCGACGAATTCGGTAAAGCCATCGATCAAGAAACACCAGCGGCCGAACCGGCCGAAGAAGGCTCGTTCGAATAACGCTGGTAGATAGAGTTTCGAGCGCGCTAGTGGTCAGACTGGCGCTCATGTCACTAAAATTCTCACACTGAAGTATCTGTCTGACCCGTCTGACCTGTCTGACCTCCCAACAAGCGCGCCTCCCCTTCTCCCGCTGGCGGGAGCAGGGGGCCGGGGGATGTGGGTGGTGACCGCGCAACTTCAACTCTCAACGCGCTCGGGACCTCAGTCCCATTCTACGACGGTGGGGTCATACGTATCCATCCGCTGCCAAGCGGTGGGAGTCGCGAGGAAAACCCCACCGTCTGGCGACGAGTGGCTACCTGTCCGACTTGTCTGACCTGTCTGACCTGTCTGACCTGTCTGACCTGTCTGACCTGTCTGACCTGTCTGACCTGTCTGACCTGTGTGACCTGTCTGACCTGTCTGACCTCCCATTGAGCGCGCCGGGGGATGAGCAGTTCTACTCTCGGCTCAGTTCGCCAATACGCTCTTTGGCTTGCTGCGTTAGTTCATGCTCCGCATGATTCTCCAGCAAGAACTCATAAAACTTCTTAGCAGCCTCGATCCCCTTCTTGCGCCGCTCGCCAGTCAACTCTCCGATCAAGACCTCTGAGCATCGACCCGCTTCGTATGCCGATCGAGCTTGCCAATTCTTGATTTCAGCCGGAGCTTGCGTCCCACCAAACCCATACATCACTTTTTGGAATTCGTTAACAGCGAGCCCAAATTCCTTCTGTGCGAAATTTAGCTCTCCTGCCATAAACCGCGAGCGTGCACCAAGCTCGTTGCGTTGCTCCTCTGCGATAGCTTCGAACGTCTTTAACGCCTCAGCATTCTTTCGAAGGTTCTGCAATGCAACCGCTTGCTCATATTTCGCCACCGGAAGCAGTGTTGAATTCGGCACCGTCTTCTGCATTTGCTCGACCCACGATTCAACGTCCGCCCACTTCTTCAGCTCACTCGCCGTCTGCGCTCCATGGAGATACACCAAAGCCTGGACTTGCTCGTTGATCCTTGGATCTTGCCCGTCAGCTTCGCTCTGCTTTTGCGCCCCTTCAATCGCTTTGCGTGCTACCTCATAGTGCATCATGGCGGTCGGAAATTGTCGCTGTTTGAACGCGCATTCAGCAACCATCAACTTCGCATCCAATGTAAGTGACCCCTTCGGGAATTCACTGATTTGTTTGCTGAATTGCTTTCCAGCATCGTCGAATTGCCCGAGCTGAAAAAGAGCCAACCCTATCTTGTAAGTTGACTTCTCTTGCAACTCTTTGTTCGACGACTTCTTAGCGGCGACCGAGTACGCCTTCACTGCTGTATCAAAACTCGCGTTCTCAAATTCCGCTTGGCCAACATGGAAGTAGGACTCGGCGGCCAACGGGCTCTCAGGAAACTTTTGTGCTAATTGCTGAAAGTCGCGGTTCGCTTTTTCAACATCGCCGGACTCTTTGAAAGCCCAAGCACGCTCGAACAGAACTCGATCCATCAAAGCATACTGCGGTGACTCTTGCTCTAGTCGATCGAAGCTCACGATGGCATCTTGATACTTCCCAGACTGAGCTTGTACGACCCCAAGTTCGTAGAGGACTTTCGAAAGCGTTGGCTTTGACAGGCTCTCCGTAAGGAGTTTCGATAGTAAACTACCGGCTCTCTCGTATTCGTTGGCTTCTCGCAAACAAATCGCGCTCGCTACCGTCGCTTCCTGAACCAATCCCGCGTTCTTCGACGTGCTAATCAAGTCATCGAACAAGGCTTTGGCTTTGGCAGTCTGCCCCTCTTGAATCATCAAGTACGCCGAATCGAATTTGGCAAACTCTTTTAAACCCACATCAGCATCGCTTCCAAGCAACCGTTCATACCAACCGATGGCTTCCTTGGCATTACCCAACTGGGCGGAGAGTTGTCCAAGCCGAAATTCTGCCTGTCCCTTGAATCGCGACTTAGGAAAATCCTTCAGTAGCTTCTCAAGCGTTGCTTTGGCCTTCTCTTTATCTTGTTTCGCTTCGTAGGCCTGAGCCAAGACCAGCAGCACCTCATCGGCTTGCCCCCAACTAGTGCTAGCTTGAAGAGACTTTTCCAGGACAGGAATGGAATCCTCTGACTTGGTCAATCGCAACAGCGAAGCACCCTTAAGGAATAACGCTTCTGCAAGCATCGGCGATTGCGGATTGTCCTTCAGTGCTGGGCTTGCCATCAAAGCGTCGATTCTAGCGATCGCTTTCTCAGGCTCTCCTGCTAGATATTGGGCGGTGATACCACGCAGTTCCCAAGCATCCCGGGAAGGATGCTCTTTGCCGGCGGACACGAGTTTCTCAAACGCTTCGGAAGCAGGTGCATGCTGGCCTTGCTGCAACAGAGCTTCCGCCCGAACGTATGCGACGTCGAGTCCAAGATCATTGGTTGGGAACTGCTTCGTGAAAGCTTCCGACCATCGCTGAGCCTCTGGCAAGTCCCCCGTCTGCAATGCAGCAAAAGCTGCGTTATAGGTTGCCCTTGGCGAAATGGGTTGGTCTGCATACTCCAAAGCAACTTGCTCGTACAATCGCCTTGCCTCAAGCTTACCTTCGGCTGTTGCAAACAAGCCGTCGGCAAGGTCCATACGCAGCAAACCGATTTGATTTTTCGCTTCAGTCGACAAAGCTTGATTGTTCAGTTTGGCAATCCATCCAAGTGCATCGCGAGCAATGGGAACCGCATCGGCGGGGCGATTCTGCAGAACTGCGATTTGGCAAAGCCAATGCGCCGCTTCGATCGCCTTCTCATCTTTGCCTTCAACGACTTGCTTGAAAGCTTCCGCAGCTTGCTCATACTTCTTGTCACGAAGTAGCGTCTGTGCGGTAGCTAACGATGCATTTTGTGCATACTTTGACTTCGGAAATTGCGTTGCAAGCTGTTTGTAGACTTCTGCCGACTTCGCGTAATCACCCGACTTGGCCAACGCAAATGCATATCGCGAGAGGATGTAATCCGCCAACGGAGCTTTCAAAAAATCTGGGGACTCGACTACCTTTTTGTATCGCTCAACAGCCAGGGCGGGTTTATCGGACTGAAGCGATATTTCCCCGAGTCGTAGATTTGCATCCCGCACCAACGGGTGTTTCGGATGATTCGCGATCAGCGCGTCGTAGTTCTCACCTGCCAATTTCGGCTGCTTGATCTCTTCGTACGAAAACCCTATGGCGAAAAGTGCTTCGGGAATCCAAGGGGATTGAGCCAGTTTCTTGTTCTGCACCAATTGGTTGTAGAGCCCGATTGCTTTCTCGGAATTCCCTAACCGAGACTCTGCTTCAGCCGCATAGAACATCGCTCGATCGACCGAATTGCTATCTGGGTACTTTTCTAAGTAGGCAGCGAGAACTTTTGCACCCTCGGCCAATGATGCCTTTCGTTTCGCTTCATCTGACTGGGAGTCTTCAAGTGTCCCCAATTGGACCAAGCACCAGCCGAGATTTAGCATCGCCTCTTCTTGCTCCTTGAGGTTCTTATCCTCAAGAGCCTTGCGGAATGTACCCACCGCGTTGTTGTAATCCGGGGTTTCTTGCTCCTGGTAGCAGAGCCCAAGGTAATAGCGAGCGCTCGAAGCGAGCGGGTCGGCGGGGAACTCCTTTATCAACTTCGACCACTGTTCCATCGCCAGCGCATAAGCACCGTTGTTTTGGGCATTAGCAGCATCGGCAAAGAGCGCGCGGGCCCGCTCCTTACGTTTATCTTCTTCGCTGACTTTCTTGGCTGCGGGAGCTTGTGGATTTTTTGCGGTGGCACCCGATGCGCCCGGTCCTGCCGATCCTTGTCCAGCGGGGCGTTGCGTACCGGGAGTCTGCCTTGTACTGCCAGTGTTCCCACGATTGGTTCCAGGGTTGCTTGGCTGAGGGGTTCCAGGTCTGCCCGTATTCGGCGGCTGCTGCCGTGTTTGCCCAGCGCAGCGGTTTGACAAAAGGTCCATCCCGGCAAAGGGAGACTCATCGAATGCGAAGCCCCCGAAAGTTGTCATGGAAGCGAGGGTCCAGACAACGAGTTTCCTGCGGTCAGAATTCCGTGGAGAAAATCGATTCATACCCAGCATTCCCTTGATGGTCAGGTCGAAAGTTGGTCTTCAAATTTCCGGACATCGGTTACAAACTGATCCATGTAATGTACCGAATTGCCCGCCGCAAGAAAAAGACCCTTTAGAAAAAGGTCTGAATCCTGCGATTTCAGCACCGAAAGACTCGGATTGAAAAACCTCGTCTAACAGTGTCCTCCGGTGCTTCGTCCAACATCGGCAGAAAGATAGGGTACACATCGACGGAATCTACGGGCTCGGAATCCTTTACCATCCCAAGCCATACGATCGTTAAAGTTTACCAAGATCGGTTAGATAAGCGTTGAACGTCGACAATTCCCGCAATCCTCGCATTCGTCGAATACCCACCCACGCAAAAAATGGACTTTGTTTTGAAATCCGGGCCCAGATGCCCAGACCACGGGCACAACCTACATCTTGCGAGGATGAAGCTGAAACCCAGCCTACGGGTACGTTGCAAATGGAAGTTTGCTAGTACAATGAACCGCACGTTTTTTACCACCTCCGCAATCATTCGGATCGGACCCTACCTAACGCTCGGTCCTACGCCCGCTCCGTACTGCAAGTCCGTTCTGTAATTAGGTTTTATTTCATGCGAATACTGGTAACAGGCGGGGGCGGATTCATCGGCTCGCACCTGACAGATTACTTTTTGAATCGAGGAGACGAAGTTCTCGTCGTTGACGATTTTAGCACCGGTAACCCTCGAAACCTGGAACACCATCAAGGCAATCCTCGGTTGACTGTCATCCCTTCGGATCTCGCTCAACCGGGCCGTATCCAGGAGCTTTGCCACGGGATCGATGCGGTCTACCATCTCGCAGCCGCCGTCGGTGTAGCCTTGATCGCAAAGCAACCTACGCAAACAATCCACCGAAACATCTACCCAACGCAATTGCTGCTCGACGAACTTCGCAGACAACATCTTGCAGGTACTTCCATTCCGCTGTTCTTGGCTAGCACCAGCGAAGTCTACGGCAAGAACCCGAAACCGATGTGGAACGAAAACGACGACTTGGTCTTCGGCCCCACCACCAAACCCCGTTGGAGCTACGGTGCCAGCAAAGCCATCGACGAATTCCTTTGCATGGCTTGTGTGCGCGAATACGGAATGAACATCATCATCGGCCGGTTCTTTAACGTTGTCGGTCCCCGACAAACCGGTGCCTATGGGATGGTACTACCCCGATTCGTTGATGCCGCGATGAAGGGTAAGTCACTGATCGTCCATGACGATGGCCAACAAACGCGTTGCTTTGCACATGTCTCGGATGTGGTGCACGCAGTGACGTCCTTAATGCAAAGCACGGATTGCTTCGGGAGAATCTATAACATCGGTTCAGACACCCCAGTCTCGATTCTGGATATGGCCAAGAAAGTGATCGAATTGGTCAATCCAAAAGCATCCATCGAGTTTCAATCGTACGCGCAAGCCTACGACGAAGACTTTGAAGACATCCGACGCCGAGTTCCGGATTTGTCGCGGCTTAAATCGGCCATCGACTACGAGCCACGCTACAGCCTCGAGAAGATCATAAAATCTGTCCACGAATACCAATCCCGTATGACCTAATCTCAAGAAGCCTATGCGGTGGGATTGTATGATTCACGATCGACTTTCCTCGATGAATTGCCCTCGCCCACATCAGGAGTTTCAAGCATGACTTCTCAATCCTCTCTGTCCCGTTCGTCGATGCCAACTCCTTACTTGCATTGGCGATTAGGACTTCTAGGATTGGCTTTGTGCTCCTTGATCAGTTGCAATCGAACGGAGCAAGAAGTCGCTCCCGACCAATCCACCGCCGCCGCTCCTGCTAATCAATCTTCCAAGCCTGATCGCACAGCAAGCTCATCCGAAGGTAGCTTTGAGGAACGGCTGAAAAAAGCGGAATCGCTATACGCAACGAAGAAGTTCGATGAAGCATGGGAACTAGCTAAAGGGCTTTTGGTCGAACAACCCGGATCGAATCCAGCGATATTCATTGCGTCGAGGATCATGGCGGCGAGGAACAACCTCTCCGGTGCAATCCAACTGATCTCGAAAATCCCAAGAGATGATCCGCAAGCCGGTGCGGCTGCCGCCGGACAACATGCGGAATGGCTTGCCCAAGCCGGGGAGATTCCACAAGCCGAGGCGTTGCTAAGATCTATCCTCAAGGATTACCCAAGCGCCGTACCCGCCCTGAGACTTCTCGTCGATGTGCTTCATGCTCAAGGTCGTCGTTGGGACGCCAGCAAGGTGCTAGACCGACTCGTCCGAATCGGAGATTTCACAACCGAAGATCTCATGCGATTGGTCGATCTACGAGAACCGGTCGATCAAGAAAAATTTCGCACTGCATTTCGCACTCGGCATCCCGACGACCCTATGAGTCAATTAGGTGAGATACGACTCTTGCTCTTCGCCGACCGTTGGAAGGACTCCCTTGCCAGACTCGAATCAAGCGTACAAGCCGCTCCGAATCAACTTGAAGTATGGGTTTGGTATACGGAAGCTCTTCTGGAAACCAATCAATTCGAATTGCTTGAATCTTGGATCTCCAAGCCTCCAAGCGGAAATACAAAACACCCCGAGTACTGGTACATCGTCGGCCGATATTGGATGCAACGCAACAATTGGACTGCTGCCGCAAAATGCTTCTCGGAGTCTCTCCTACTCGACCGTAGGCACGTTGCGTCGATGCAGTCGCTCGCTGAATGTCTCCTGGAACTCAAGCAACCACAACTCGCTCTCGAGGTGCGCGAAGAGACAGGCAAACTGATTCGAATCAAGGATCTGACATTTCAACTGCAACGCGGCCAAGCGAAAGATGACGCTTTCTTTGAAATCGCAAAACTCTATGGCGAATTGAATGATCTTGTCCCAAGTTTTGGATGGGAAGCGATCGGACTTACCAATACAAAGCAGCCTATCCCTGAACGATTGCTCACTGTGCAGCGCGAACTCAAGAGCAGCAAACCACAACCGCTCCCGCTGCTTGCGAAACTTCCACTCGATAGCTGGACCATTCCGCAAGAACTCGCAAGCTCCAATCAGAAAACTGGTTCAGATTTAGGAACAACACCTGATTTAGCAACAACACGTGAGCCGAATACATCGGGCTCCCAAGCATCCTCTTCCAGCGTCCCGATTGCACTCGAAGATGTCGCTGAAAAAATCGGTATTACCGCGATGTATCAAAACGGCGCACAAGGGCGACGTAGCTGGACAACGCTAGAAGGCATCGGGGGAGGAGTCTCATCGCTGGATTATGATCGAGATGGATGGCCTGACTTGTATTACTCCCAAGCGGGTCAATCCCCGAAACCTCAATCACAAGAGCAGAAGAACGTCCAAGGAACCGATCAAGTAACTTCAGATCCCGCTTCGATGTTCCTTCCGAAACAACTGTATCGATCGGATCGCGGCGAGAAATTCTTAGCGGTCGAAAGTGCCGCAAAGGTCGCGGATCTCGGATATGGTCAAGGCACCGGTGTTGCGGACTTGGACCAAGACGGTTTCGATGATCTATTGATCGCCAACATTGGTTCAATCCGATGGTATCGCAACCAAGGAGACGGTACTTTTGAACTTGCTCCATTGTCTCAACTCCCTACGTCCACTTCAGGAATCTGGAACAGTGCAATCCAAGCAGCCGATTTAAACGGTGATACGTTGCCGGATATCGTCCAATGCGAGTATATCGACGGAGATGAATTTTTAACTCGCAAGTGCCCCACGCCAGCGAATCCCGATTCGATGTTTTGCCACCCAAAACGATTTCCCGCAGGTCACACCCGAATTCACTTTAATAACGGGGATGGCAACTGGACTGTTGCAGACGCAGAGCTCCTCGAGTCACTGGTCGATGGGTATGCATTGGGAGCGCTGATTACCAACCTCGACCAACAGCATGGCAACGATTTGTTTATCGCTAATGACGTCTCACCGAATCACTACTTGGTAAGTCAAAACGCACCCGATAAAAACAGGTGGACACTGTCCGAAGAAGCGATCCGGGCCGGCGTTGCTGTCGATCTACTCGGACGTGCACAAGCCTCGATGGGCATCGCTTCTGGTGATCAAAACCGCGATGGATTAATCGACTTGATCGTGACGAATTTTCGATACGAAGTCTCTACGTTGTACCTTCAAGTCCAACCCGGGTTCTTTATGGATGCGACTCGGCAAGCGAAGCTTGGAGAGCCGACCCTCGAGTGGTTGAGTTTCGGATGCCAATTAAGTGATATCGATAATGACGGATGGCTCGACTTCATCACCGTCAACGGACACATCGATTACCTGGATCCCTGGCAAATGCCACCACAGGTTCTTCGGAATCAGCAAGGTAAATTCGAATGGCTCAAGACACCAAGCCCTGGAGAGTATTTCAAGCATGACAATGTCGGACGATCACTAACGGCGCTCGATTGGAATCGAGACGGGAAAATGGATTTCGTAATTACGCACCTTGATCGCCCCACCGCAGTCCTTGAAAACCGCACCGTCAATGACAATCGATTCCTGCAACTCGAGTTGATCGGAACGAAATCAGAACGAAATGCTATTGGAGCGATCGTCACGGTAGTCGCAGGCCAAGAGCGTTGGGTTGCAGCTAGTACCGTCGGCGACGGGTTCTATGGAACAAACCAACACTTGATCCATGTGGGATTGGGCAAAGCAACTCATGTCGATCGACTTGAAGTACGATGGCCGAGCGGCGAAACCGAGACGCTGGAAAACATCGATTCCAACCAACGCATTCTGTGGGTTGAAGGGCAGGGGGGATCGGTTTCAAAATTGGAAGCCCCTCAAAAATAAAGTTGAACGGAGACCACGAACATGTATGCCTATAGACGATTCTTCTTGAGCCTTGCCTGCATCGTCTTAACCATGGCGAGCTATTGCACCGCGACACACTTGAATACCGTTCTCGCTGCGGATCGCGCTGAAGCCACCGGTGGAAAATCAAAAGTGTCTAAGCAGCCCAACGTGATGATCATGCTCATCGACGACATGGGGCTGATGGACACCTCAGTCCCGTTTCTTGTTGACAAGGCTGGAAAGCCCGTCCGCTACCCCCTGAACGATGCTTATAGCACACCGAATATGGAAAGGCTTGCTGAGCAAGGAGCAAGGTTTACGGAATTCTACGCAATGAGCGTGTGCTCCCCGTCGAGGATTTCGTTGATGACCGGTCAGAATAGCGCCCGACATCGCACAACGACTTGGATCAATCCCGACACAAACAACAAAGGCCCCAATGGTCCGCCGGAATGGAATTGGCAGGGACTCGATAAAAACAGCTTCACAATGGCCCGTTGGTTTCGCGATGCGGGCTATCGCACCATCCATGTCGGCAAAGGGCACTTCGGGCCAAGAAACACTCCGGGAGAAGACCCAACCAACCTTGGTTTTGACATCAACGTAGGGGGATCCTCCATCGGTCAGCCTGGAAGCTATTACGGAACGAAGAATTTCGGAAACATCGGGCCTAAACCCACACATGGAGTACCAAGTTTAGAAGCTTACCACGGCAAGGAAATTTTCTTAAACGAAGCATTAACCCTAGAAGCCAAGCGATACGTTACGGAATCGGTTCAGGACTCCAAACCGTTCTTTCTGTACTTTCCACACTACGCTGTTCATGCCCCCTTCCAACCCGATCCGAGCTTCCCAACCGATTCACATCCCGAGTTCAAGAATAAAAACGCCCAAGCGTACGCTTCGTTAATTCAAAGCATGGATGATTCACTTGGCAAAATGCTCGCGCATTTCGAAAGCCTTGGTGTAGCAGAAAACACGTTAGTTATATTCCTTGGCGATAACGGATCCGATGCACCTTTGGGGGGGCCACATGAAGTCGCAAGCTCCGCGCCTCTTCGAGGTAAGAAAGGATCTCATTACGAAGGGGGCGTCCGTGTCCCATTCTTGATCTCATGGGCGAAACCCGCGCCGAACGACATTCAGAATGAATTCAAGATCCCGGCCGGTTCCATCGTACGACAATGGGGCGCGATCTATGATGTCCTACCAACGGTTGCTGAGATGATCCACCGAGAGATTCCCGCCACACACCGAATCGATGGCCGATCTTTACGAAGTCTTCTGAGCGATTCAAATTCAAATTCGAATTCGCATACCGGCGACCGAGAGTTCCTGATGCACTTTCCTCATGCTCCTCATCGCTCCGACTACTTCACCATCTTTCGAAAAGGGGATTGGAAACTGATTTACCATTACTTCCCGGCAGCCCCTGGGCCGGCAGCACCTGGGCCGGCAGCACCTGGGCCTACTTCCACTGGGCCGGCAGCCCCTGGCCAAGCATCTCGCTACCAACTCTTTTCACTCAGCGAAGACCCTTTCGAACAGTGCGATTTAGCTAAATCAAATCCTGCCGTTCTCAAGGAACTCGTCGCACAGATGACTAGCTCACTCGATCAACAAAACGCCCTTTACCCTGTGGACCAACAGGGCGCACCTGTGCGTCCGGTACAACCATAGAGCAACGAAAACTCTCCAATCGCTCGTTGCTTGATAATAGACAAATGGGCTATACAAACCGCAGGATCGTCGCGATCTGTATTTTTCCCTAAAAGTAATCTGCCGCGATGATATGGCCGACAAACAACCATACGGCGAGGAATAGTAAACTCAAAGTAGCACTCAAGAATTCAACTGGCATTGAGTTTGAAACCTTTCGGAAGCGAATTGCACAACAAGGGAATTACCAAGCCGACTGACGAATGACCCGCTCATAGGAAACTGGGAAAATCGAGCCCTTCGGCTACCGATCTGATTTCCTTTAGAAAATCCGCCGGTTTTTAATTCTTCCACTTTATCGGTGAAATCTAGCTCTTTCTCCCACCGATCCGATCAGATAACCACCTCTTCCTACCGCTTGTAGGAACTGAGTTGACACGTCGGAATTTTCCGGTCGCAACGGTTCGAATTCCTACCCCAAGAATAAAAAATACGTATACTAGGGCGTCATCTAGGCACGGGAACCGGGCAAAGTACGGATGCGATGCAAAACGGCGAGCCAGTGGTAGTTCCTGCGGTGTTGCACTGCGCCTGTTCAAGTCATTTCAGTCACCTTTTGGTAAGTAAAGGACAATCGTCCATGAAGCGATTCTTTTCAATCGTTCGTAACACTGCAGCCGTCGGCTTCTTGGGAACCGTCAGCGCAATGAGCTCCTTGGCATTCGCCGACGACACGTTGACCATCGGTAGCAAAGCACCGGCGCTCGATGTTGAGCATTGGGTACAAAATGGGGAAGGTAAATTCTCCAAGGTCACCGATTTCCAAAAAGACAAAGTCTACGTCGTTGAGTTCTGGGCAACCTGGTGTGGACCTTGCGTTGCAAGCATGCCCCACATCGTCGAAATGCAAAAGGAATACAGCGAGAAGGGCGTGCAGATCATCAGCATCAGCGATGAACCACTCGATACCGTCAAAGAATTCCTCGATCGTAGCGTTCCACGCTCTGAGAAGGAAATGACTTTCGCGGATCTGACCAAGTCCTATTGCTTGACCACCGATCCAGACGGTTCGTCGAACAAGGACTACATGGAAGCAGCTTCGCAAAACGGCATCCCTTGCGCGTTTCTCGTAGGCAAGGACGGCAAGATCGAATGGATCGGTCACCCGATGGAACTCGATGCCCCTTTGAAGGCAGTTGTAGAAAACAAGTGGGATCGAGAAAAGTTTGCTGAGCAATTCGTCGAATCCCAGCAAATTGCTGCTCTGCAAATGAAGGTTCAAAAGGAAGTCGGCGGATTGCTTCGCGCAAAGAAGTTCGACGAAGCTCTTGCAAAATTCGATGAGCTAACCGAATCGGTCAAGAACCCAATGAACAAGTTGCAATTCACGATGATGAAGGTCAATCTTCATCAGATCGCTGGCAGCAAACAAGAAGAACTTGCGAAAACGCTCAAGCAAGCAATGGATCTTGGAAGCGCCGAACCGATGATGGGCAACCAAATCGCTTGGATGGTTTGGGAAATGATCGAACAAGGTAAACTCGAAAAGAACGAAGCCTTGCTCAACGATGCACTGAAACTCGCCACGACTTCCGCTGGCAAGCTTGAAGGCCCATCGAAGGGTGCAACACTCGATACCGCTGCCCACCTTTATTACGCCTTAGGTGATTTGGCCAAGGCCGTTGCAACGCAAGAAGAAGCCATCAAGGCTGCTGGAGAGCAAGCATCCCCTGACATGAATGACTTCTTGGAAGAACTCAAGGAAGAAGCGGCGAAGAAGAAATAACTTCTTCTCGAACTTTGATTCGTTAGCATCGAATCCCAATGCGATGGCTCGATGCACTGATTTCAAAGTTTAAGAAATCGTTTGCTGATCAATCCACAAAAAAAAGAACCGCCGATGATCTTCATCAGCGGTTCTTTTTTTCTAGCCAACTATGGAGCGATTGATTATCGCTTGTGGTGATTATCGCTTGTGGAAGTTGTAGTCGGAGTTCGCAACATCGAAGTCCTTGTCGGTCAACCCAACGTTGATCTTCACGTTCTGATAAGTGTACTCTTCGATCACCTCCAACTCGCCTTCGGACCCTTCTGGCCATCCGAAAGCCGCGTAACGAACAGGGATCTTCCATTCGTTATCCATGAAGACCTGAGCCTTGTGGAATTCATAATGTGGCTTCTTCACAGGATGCACGACTTCCAAAATCGAGCACTCCCGGCCTCCAACCTTTGCTCCACCTTCAAGCTTCACATGGCAATGACCGTGTTGCTTATCGCGCTCCCCTTTTTCGATGAGTTTGAGCAGAAGGTTTTCCAAACCGATATCGGTCAAAGGATACTTTTGGCCGGCCATAGCGAGATACCCGTCTGGCTCAAGGAAGTGAGTTCCGAGCATTCGCTTCATACCCCCTTCGTGCGCCACGAGTTTACCTTCGTGTGCATTTTCTATGTAGATAACTTCTCGGCCTTTGACCGATGCTGGCTTGAGGAACGCAAGGTAAACCGAGAACGGAACCTTGACTTGATCCCCTTCCATTTTCCTGTTGCGGATTTTGACGAACATGAACTCGTTATCTCCGAGTTCGTCGCCAATTCGCTCTCGCTTGACGAGCACCGCCGTGTAATCGTTTACGTGACTCTGCATCAGACCGAGCGATTGGCGAGCGAGTTCCAACGCTGGATCGAGCGGGTGGGGTGCAGTCGTAGCCGCCCCAGCAGGTAAATTGAAAGGAACATTTTTGGAAACGCGAAGGACCGGTTCCGTCAGATTCGGATTCGTAACCGGTGTTTCTTGGCCGAAACTAGGAGTTAAGCCACCCCCGACGATCGACGCCAAACCCAAAATCGTGGCACGAACGAATCTTTTACTTTGCTGACTCATCAAAACTCTCACTCCCTTCGGGATCCTGCAAGCGGTCAATTCGCACGCGAATATTTCTCCGAGACCATTCCCTGAGTGGCTCTTTCCAAAGAGTCCATCCCGGACCGCCAATCTCTTTATCGAGCCTTCTCGCTTCCTAGAACTAGGAATTTGGGTACTGCCGCTATAATCGGAACCATGACGCGTGAACCTTCCGGTGAGTTGCTTATCATGCGAATTCATGGCCTAAGCTACCTTCCGAGCATTCGATTTTCCATCTTCGCCATCGTTTTGATCACTTTGGTTGGCTACCTTCCAAAGTGACTGCAAATGCAAGCGACCTTCTTCATAGGACATACCATCCGGCCCGCCATTACGGCTGATCCCGATTCGGCTAGGTTCCAGTAGATGATCCGGGATTCGAGGCTGGTGAACCGATTCCCATGTGAAAGCTCCCCCGTGAATTCGTATGCAATCTGCGGCAGGATCGCTGCTCGTCGCAGCTTCACCAGCCTCTCGGCGGCGTGAAGACTCCTCAGTGATTTGGCCATCCAAGCGGTTCAATGCCCTGCCAATCCCATAAGCCACTTCCGATAGCGTTTCGAAAATGCGGTCCTCCCGTTTGGCATCACCAAACTCGCTTCCCCCGCAAAACACGAGACTATCCGCTGCACACATCCATGCGCACAGATCCTCGGCATTCGACACTAATTCGGTCGATTCAATCAACCCATCAAGTCGCAGGTGTGGTATTTCGCGAACCGATTCCCCCATGCCTCCGGAACATTCACCGATGGAGTTTTCACCGTCTGAACCCTGGCCATCGCGCACTTGCATCGTGCTTGCGCGGCATACCCCAACTCGAGCGGCACTGTCTTCAAACTCAAGGTGCAACTGAATGAACGTCGGAACTGCGAAATTCCAACGTATTTCTCTAAGTGCTTGCGCTAACTCCCTTTTGGCCGCCTCAGGCTTGTCTTCGCGGTCAGCCGTCAGTATCAAAACCAAAGCGGAATTCGCTCGAAACCCATACTTCGTTCGAACCCAGTAACGGCACCATTCTTTTTGTATCTGAAGCTGCGTTGAAAAACCCATCTTCCCCGTTCCTGTCGTCCTTTCGAGTTCCACTTCAACCGGACGATGAATGCTAGAACCTTCTGGCAGTCGATGTCTAGGTTGCTCTGCGTCAATTTTCCATCGCCCATCCCATCTTAAGTTCGACACGAATTCCCCACCGATCTGACAAGAACCTTCCTATTTTGCCAAACCTTTTCCAACCTGCGTATTTCTCCTTATCGCCCAAACACCGTCATGCTAGCATCCCTTCTCCCCACCCACACACTCAGGATACGGCTTGCTCGTTACCCATCGAAAACCGACAATTGAACTCACCTTATGCGTGACCTTTGCTATCACTAATTCTCGGCATTCGCCCAAAGCCCCGCATCCGACTCCTTGGCGAATCGTAAGCTGACCGTTCCAACACCCGCCGAAATTTCATGAAACTCAGGCAAAACAAACTCTCACCTCTAAAACTCGACGAGCGGTTTGCTCAGTCCCTATGGTTGCAGGAATCTAGTTCGCACGGTCCCCTAAAACCACTATTCGAGACGATACTCGCACGCCTCGACGCCATTCGCAATCGATGGTTTGAAACACTGCCAAACGCTGAACCAACATCGATTAGCACCATTGCCGGGCGAATCGCTGCATTACCTACAGACACGTTAACCAAGTACACAACACAGCGTTCGCAAAGCGTCCTGACACAGATCTTTGAGCTCGCATCAAGACACCAGTCGAACTCCGACCGAGTGGTATTCCTCGGAAACGCTCACAGCCAATCAATCGTCCGCTGTATCGTCGAAGCATGTTGCGATCCATATTGGAATGAACGGACTAGAGCTGAGCGGGGAAGCAAACCTCGGATGTATTTTGCAGGTGAATCATTTGACAACGATTCACATCAAGCTTTGCTCGAGCTCTTTGCCCCGCAAAGAGCTTGCAATCGTTTCGAAGATTTTGATTGGGGTGTTGTGAAACTCACCCCTTCGCGGCCTGACGACTCAGTAGATGCCTTCGCTTCTATACTCAAAAACTTGCGCGCTACTCGCGCAACGCACAACCGATTCGAATCCAATCAGATCGCTTCTGATGAACTTCCATCGAACCCCATCGAATCGGCCCGCATTCCAAATATCGATACTCCAGATATCGATACTCGACCTGACGATGATCTATGGATCGATTGCTCGGCTCTGTGTTACGAGGCACCGTATTACGATTACCCGTGTTACGACAACCCGGGCAACTCCGATCTACCATCCTACATCCGCGAATTGTACTCCCCATTCTCGATCGTCGGCCTGCTCCCGGCAGCGATCCTTGGGGTCAACATCATGGAATTACTCGCAGGCGCAAGCTTCATTTCTAAGGAATTCCAGCTTAAACCTGCTTCTGAAAACCCGATCCTGCGATGGACCGCTTGGAACGTGCTTATTCAGACCATCGGTGCACCAAGGCAACTGCACTACTGGAATAATACACTTCGGGGTGGGATGGAATGGTTAATGCACTTGTGGTCTGCCGACCGCCAAAATAACCTCAATACTCCCGCATGGCGAATCCTCCCTCCGAGCAATCCCCTCCATTCAAACCTTACATCGCATCACCCAATGGAATGGCATTGCCATTTGAAGGTAGACCAAGTCCGGCACGATGCATTGGATATCCCCGTAGCCGATTCGAGCAATGCAACGAGCTTTCCAACTGCTCTCCAAAGGCAATACGCCCATCAACTTCAATCGCTAGGACACCCCTCGCCGACAGCCCCTGCGCACCAAGTAAACGGACTTATCATCGAGCTTCCTATCCTCGACGAACTAGCGATCGGACAATGGATGCAATGGATGATGCTTTCGACACTGCTACAGCAAGAACTTTTGCAGCAAGAACTGCTGGAACAAGAGTTGCCGCAACAAGGCTAACCACAGCCATAACAGCAACGAAAACGCCCTATTTCTTGAGAGTGTAGCTTTAGATCTTAGCCAACTAAAACACGCGTTGGATCAGCGTTGAAAAATCGGCAGATAGCCCAAGTCCAATTGCAGCATGATCAAGTTGCACGCGGAGATGTAGATGTTGTGGATCTGCCCTTCCCACGATCCCTCAGAACTTTGATCTCCTTCGATCTGCGTATAAAGCCGATCGCGAAATGACAACCACTCTTCATCACCTTGCCGATACACTACTTGGCTGTAATACAAATAAGTGTAGTGCCAGTGTCCAAACGCATCGTCAACTTTCTTGACGTCATGCAATTCCTTGCGACTGTAGTTGAGCATCTCAGGGACTTTATTGCTCTCGTAATCCCCTGCGTTATACAAAGCAGCAAGCGAAGCGGCGGTGATCGCCGGCCGTGAACTTCCCATCTGTTGACTGGAGTAACTGATGCCGCCGTCGGGATTCTGGCAAGCGTAAATGTATCGTTTGGCGGATTCAATCACCTCTCCTGGTACTGCGATCCCTGCATTGCGGCAACCTCGCAACCCTTGCACTTGTGTGATCGTGGTCGAACCTTCGTCGTAGTCTTGCCCATCTTTCGCGCTGACATATCCCCAGCCACCAGCCGGTGTTTGCGCTTTGCCACAAAAAGCTACCGCACGATTCAGTACATCGACCAAGTCATCTCGCCGATCCTGCAATCCTTCCTCTCCAAGCACTTGGGAGAGAAACAACATCGAGAAGCCATGCCCGTAAGTGTAACGCTGATCGTTATCCGGATCGCCGATCAAACCGTTCTTGCGGGATTGCGCAAGCAAATAATCTGTCGCCCTAGCAATCTGTTTGGAATACGAACCTTGAGTCACGGTCGATCCACTGCACAGCAGTGCCAAACCTGCCAGCGCCGAGACGGCGACAGGGTAAGGGGGAGTGTTCCATTGCCCGCGTGAAGATTGCGTTCGAGCCAAGAAATCCAGCCCCCGACGCGTAGCGGACTCCCACTTTGGATTGCGGTCATCGGCAGCAATCCTAGCTCCAAAGGCGTTCCCCAGCCCTAGATTACCAGCCGCGAGTGCACCTACACCTCCACCAAGCATACGAGCGAGAAAAGTTCGCCGCGAGCTATCCGACAACGAAGTGCCTTGACGAGTCAGGCGCTGAGGATCGTCAAGAGAACGCATCGTGCGGGTATTTGATTCGCAAGCTTTTCGCATGCTTGGAGCCTTTCTTTCGAACAGGATCAACTGTCGAAAAGAGGAGTCGATAGGTAGCGTTCACCCAAACTGCACATGATCGTAACGATGCGTTTGCCCTTCCATTCCGGACGCATAGCTAGTTGCGCTGCGGCGCACATGTTGGCACCGCTACTGATCCCGGCCATGATCCCTTCTTCGCGGTGAAGCCTTCGGCCCCACTCGAACGCCAAAGCATCATCGACCTGAATGACTTCATCGATCAACGATGTGTCCAAGTTCTTAGGGATGAAACCTGCACCGATACCTTGGATGCGGTGTTTCCCGGGTTGACCGCCGCTGATGACGGGGGATTGTTGGGGCTCGACAGCAATTGCCTTGAAGTTCGGATTGAGTTTTTTGATATATCTTGCAACACCAGTAATCGTTCCACCGGTGCCAACACCCGCGACAATCGCATCGATGTTTCCAGCACTATCAGCCCAAATCTCCGGACCTGTGGTTCGTTCGTGCACAGCGGGGTTCGCTGGATTTTCAAATTGCTGTGGCATCCAACCCAACGAGTCGGCTTGTACCAACTCATTGGCCTTGGCAATCGCTCCTCGCATCCCGTCTGCGGCGGGAGTTAAAACAAGATTCGCTCCCAAGGCAGCCAGCAAAGCCCGCCGTTCGATCGACATCGATTCGGGCATCGTTAAAGTCAACCGATAACCCTTGGCCGCACAAACAAATGCCAACGCAATACCTGTGTTACCACTCGTCGGCTCAATAATATGAGTCTCTTTCGTCAGCCGGCCACTACGCTCAGCATCCTCGATCATCGCCAATCCGATTCGGTCTTTAACGCTTTTCAAAGGATTGAAAAACTCGCACTTAGCAAACACCGTTGCCGCCTCGGGTGGCAACAATCGATTGATGCGAATCATAGGGGTGTTACCAACACTCTCGACGATACTATTCAGTGTCTTTCCAATCGGCATGGCGGTCAGATCCATCTGCAAAAACGGTTTTAGAAATGAATGGTCTATTTTTCACCGAGATCCCAATATGGTTTGCCCATTGGGAACCCGCTAAAGGACGTTTAGTGTAACTGGTTTCCCAGCACGTGCCCACCTCGGTTTCGATCGATCCAAGGGACACCCTCAAGCAAATCCTTAACGATTTTCTAAAATCTCTCGGAATCGCTGAGCGGCATCTCTGGGTTTTACAGCACCCCAAACCCCTTGGCTGACGGCCACTCTCGAGAATCCAGCCTGCAAAACCTGCTGAATATTCTCCAAGTGAATCCCGCCGATGGCAAAAGCAGCAAGACCAGGATGGTTCTTCTGCAACCAATCGCTAGCCCCCATCAAAAATTCGATCCCGGAAAACCGATCAAAACTCTTCGTTTGCGACTCGAACGTGGGCCCACAGCCGATGTAATCAGCCCCCAAAACCGCCCCTTGCTCAAC
>JBJONT010000445.1:0-28292 GCA_046051705.1 Planctomycetota bacterium
CTTGTTGGTTTGATAACCTTTTTCTTCGGATTGTTTGCGTTCCCAGAGTGGTCGCATCGCAGATGCTTCGCCCAATTCCAGGTGATCGTAAATGTCGGACATTGTATCGATAGGATTTGCGACGAAGGATTCGTAGGAGATATCGATGATATGACTGTTGGAAATCGTAGGTCGGTCTTGTTCGAAGGCGGCGTACATCGATTTCATGGACTCTAGCACGAATCGCTTTAGGCGGTCTTCATCTGAAGGGGCTTGGAGTGCTTGGTGCGTATCGAGTGATCGCCAAAGCTTCATCGTTGACGGGTAGATTTTGCGAGGGTCTCGGACGATATGGACGAATTTTGCTTCCGGGAGCATTTCCTGAATAATTCCGACGCGTCCGGTATGTGGAGGGCTTTTCAGAAGCAACCTCTTTTTGTTGTGCAGGGTAAGGGCTTTTAGGAACCAAATGAATTTTCGTTTCCAGTGGTCAAGGTTCCTCGGGGTGAACTCCGACGAACTCAACGTATCGAGGAAAGGGATATCTTCGTTGGGGAACATGACTCGAAGGTAGGGAGATGGAGCTCCGAGGTTCATCAAAGCAAATTCATCCTCTTGGGGAAGCTTCCAGCCGGCTTGCATATTGTCCATCGGGCGTCGGTCAGGAATGAGGAATCCGCCGAAGCGAGTGACAAGTCGTTCTGTGAGAAGGAAATGCCAAGGTGCGAAGCATTCGTAGGTGGTCGGGGTGGTAAATCGGGAGTCTAGGGAGAGGTATTCGTGAAGTAGAGTGGTTCCTGAACGCCAGTGACCGAGGATGAACAACGGAGGTGCGGTAAGGTCCGTGCGCTCGATTGCTGATCCCCAAGCAAGTTGCTGCGTGAGAGCTAGCATTGCGTTGAAAGGGGTAAAGAGAGTGACCCCCAGAGCGTGGTGAAGGCGGGATGGGCTGATGTTCAGCGGGTGGCGAGCGAGTGCACTGAACCAAATATGCGGTGGCATTCCGTGCCAGAATCGGGGCATCCAAGCGGAATACTTTAGTGGTTTATTGGTGTCAGATTTGACCATTTTGAGGTCCGCGAATCGGTCTGGACGCTGTTGTACTCGGGCGGTTAGTCTCTTGATGAGCGTTGTAGCAGGAACAAGGCGGCGCATGGAACCCCGTTTACGGCAAGAAGATCCCTAGGGTATGGAAAAACTCACAGAGCAATTTCTCAAGTATCGAAACTTGGTCATGCCAATCGGGATCTTGGGGTGCATTGTTGTTGTATTGGCGCCACTTCCTCCCGCTATTCTTGATTTACTCTTGGTGAGTAATATTGCTTTATCCGTGCTCGTCTTGCTCACGACCATGGCCGTTGCTGCACCGATTGAGTTCAGTGTATTTCCCAGCGTTCTTTTAGCAACAACATTGATGCGATTGTCCCTTAATGTGGCGACTACGCGACTGATCCTAACGCAGGATTCAAGTGGTCAGGGGGCGGTGGCCGGGCAGGTCGTCGAGGGTTTTGGGAATTTTGTTGCAGGGGATAAAGTTGAGGTCGGATTATTGTTATTCGTGATCATCTTCGTGATTAACTTCGTAGTCATCACCAAGGGGGCGACGCGTATTGGGGAAGTGGCCGCGAGGTTTGCGCTTGATGGCATGCCAGGCAAGCAGTTAGCGATCGACTCGGATTTGAACGCTGGATTAATCGATGCAACGGAAGCGCAGCGGCGTCGATTAGAGGTCACTCGCCATGCGGATTTCTATGGTGCGATGGATGGAGCGAGTAAATTTGTTCGGGGTGATGCTGTTGCTGGGTTGATTATCACGGTTTTGAATCTCGTTGGCGGTTTCTACGTCGGGATGGCTTATTATGGATTGTCCATAACGCAAGCTGCGACCACGTATAGTAAGTTGACGATTGGAGACGGGTTGGCAACGCAGTTGCCGGCTTTGTTGGTTTCCGTTGGCGCGGCGTTGTTGACAACACGATCGGCGCAGAAGAGTGAATTTTCCTCAGAGTTCCTCCAGCAATTGTTTGCAAAGCCTTTGCCATTGCTGGTCGCGGGTGGCTTCTTGGGGTTATTGGTTTTCACCTCGTTGCCGACTGTTCCATTGCTGACTCTCGGAAGCGGCGCTGTGGGGTTAGCTTTTTTGGTACGTCAGCATCTTCAGCGTGAATCGACGAGTGCGCAGCGCGATGCGGATCGAGCTCGCGAGAACGCTTCGCGACCTTCGGAGAAGAAGACTGAGGATTATCTCAACGAAGATATCTTGCGACTTGAGCTGGGAGCTGGATTGGTCTCACTGGTGGATCCCAAGCGTGGTAGCGATATCATGAAACGCATCACTGCGGTTCGAACGGAGCTTGCAAGTGACTTAGGGATCCTTCTACCGATGGTGCGAATCCGAGACAGATTAAACCTTCCGAGCTTCACTTATGAAATTTCGCTACAGGGGAACATAGTCGCTGATGGGACGTTGGTACCCGAAAGGCTGCTTGCTGTAGCAACTCGTGAGAGAGGGGCTGTTCTTGATGGAGATCCGGCTAAGGATCCTGCGACAGGACGGACAGCCTATTGGATCGAACCGGAGCTTCGAACGGTTGCTGAGAGGCAAGGGTATCGTGTTCATGAGTGCTCGCAAGTGATCGCGAGTCATTTATCGCGGATTGCGGAAGAGCATGCGGCGGAGTTGCTCAGTCGCGAGGTGACCAAGCAGTTGATCGATCAGGTTCGCAAGACGCATGCGACGGTAGTTGATGAGTTGATTCCGCAGCAGTTGAAACTTTCGGAGGTTCAGCAAGTACTTCGTAATCTGCTTGATGAAGGGGTTCCGATCCGTCCATTGAGTGTGATTCTGGAAGCATTGGGGGACGTTGCGACGGACCGCAAAGATATCGGCTGGGTGACGGAGCGAGTCCGGGAGCGGCTTGGACGAACGCTGTGTCATCGGCATCGCGATCCGATGCAAAGACTTTTTGCGATCACACTGGATCCCTCGATCGAGGACGCTTTTGCCGCAACGCTAGATGCACCTGCTAGGCATGGAGTTCATCATGTATCTCCGACCTTGAAGCGAGCGTTAGTCGAACAGTTGCGCGAGACCCTACCGGATCGAGTTTGGTTGAGCAAATCGGTAGTATTGATGGTCAATCCAGAGATACGCGCATTGATGCGCAGGACATTAAAAGAGTCGTTTCCGAGATTGACGGTCCTCTCGACTGCGGAGATAACCGCAGATACCCAGGTCGAATCGATCGCGATCCTCGAGTTTCCTCAGAGCGATTTAGTTGCAACAAGATCACTGCGAGCGGTGTGAACTGATTGAACTATAATGTGTTCCTGAGCTTGTGGCGTTGAATTTAGAGGAGAGGGCAGGAGCATGTGCGGAATCGCGGGTGGAGTCTGGTCGTATGAAGCGGAGGGTATCTCGCTCGACCAACTGCGCGCGATGACTCAAAGCATCCGCCATCGCGGTCCAGATGACGAAGGACTGTGGTTAGCTCCAAGCCGACGCAATGAACTCTTTACCCAGCGGCCGGGTAGCCCGGGGGTTGCATTAGGGTTTCGGCGATTATCCATTATCGACTTGGAAACAGGCCGTCAGCCGATGTCCAACGAGGACAGCACCGTTCGCTTGGTTTTCAACGGCGAAGTTTACAACTATCGTGAGCTGCGACACCGGCTTGAAGGTGCTGGTCATCAGTTCGTCAGCCACAGCGATACCGAAACGATTGTTCACCTGTATGAAGATTTGGGGCTGGAGTGTTTCAGTCATTTCAACGGGATGTTTGCGATCGCGATATGGGATTCGAAGTCCGAGCAGTTGGTATTGGCAAGGGATCGCTTGGGTAAAAAGCCCCTCTATTACTGGCATGACTCCGAGCGACTTTTCTTTGCCAGCGAATTGAAAGCTCTGCGAGAGCTACCGAATTTCCCGTCAGAAGTCGATCCCGGGGCGATCGATGCGTACTTGACCTATTCCTATGTGCCTCATCCATGGACGATTTATAAGGGGGTTCAGAAACTCCCTCCTGGGCATTTATTGGTGTTCAAAGATGGGAGGGTAGAGATTCGATCCTATTGGGATATAGATTGGTCGGCGCAGCGATCGATCGGAATCGAGGAAGCCAAGTCTGAGCTTCGCGAGCGGCTGACTGAAGCGATTCGCTTGCGGCTCCGCAGCGATGTTCCGTTGGGTGCATTTCTCTCGGGGGGGATCGATTCATCGCTGGTGGTGGCTCTTGCACAGAAAGAGTTGCAACGTCCGCTCAAAACATTTTCGATCGGTTTCGCGGAAGCTGATTTTGACGAGACGCATTATGCGCAGCGAGTGGCTCAGGCGGTAGGTACTGAGCATTGTCGGTTCGAGGTGCAAGCCGATTCCGTGGCGATCCTCGATGACTTGGTTAGGCATTACGATGAACCATTCAGCGATTCGAGCGCTGTGCCGACTTGGTATCTTTGCGAATTGACGAAACAATCGGTCACTGTGGCATTGAGCGGCGATGGGGGTGATGAATTATTTGGCGGTTATGAGCGATACAGAGCATTGCAGTTGAGCGAGCGGTTGCAGCGATGGCTCCCGAGCAAATGGCTTGCTAACAATCCATTGATCAAGCGTTTACCGGATTCCTCTGCAAGGCGATCGCTGGGTAGAAGGATTAGGCGTTTTTGCGAGGCGCTCGGGCTTGCTCCACCAAAGCGATACATGAATTGGATTCAGATCTTTGGAGAGTCAAGTCGAGGGCAAATGTATACCGATGCTTTTGTGCAGCAGTTGCCTGACCGCGATCCATTTGATTTCTTAGAGCAAGCGTGGATGCGAGCGAATCCTAAACGCCGAGATCCGATGAGTTGTGCGATGGCTGCTGACTTACAAACCTATGTGCCATGCGACCTGATGACCAAAGTCGATATGGCTTCGATGCGTCATTCGCTGGAGGCAAGGCAACCCTTTCTCGATTACAACTTGGTGCAGTGGGCGATGAGTCTACCGGTAGAGTTTAAGATGCGACGGGGGCGTGGGAAATGGTTGCTCTACGAAACATTCCGAGACGACTTGCCGCTTGAAGTATGGAACCGTCCGAAGATGGGGTTTGGTATTCCGATTGCCAAGTGGCTGAGAACTTCTCTGAAAGCGAAAGCCGAGAGGGTGTTGCTTGGAGACGATGCGAGGTGTCATCAACACCTTCGTCGTGAAGTGATCGATGGATTACTCAAGGAGCATATGGAAGGCAAAGCAAACCAAGGGTATCGGTTGTGGAATCTCTTGATGCTTGAACTATGGCTTCGCGAGTACAGTTGATTGGCTGTAGCGACGGATTTGCCGAGAGTGATGAGGGTCGCGAGGGTTTAGAGATTTGCATTTCAATGAGAGTTCGATCGCTGCATCGCGATTTCCACGGACGAACTCAAGTTCGGCAAGAGTATCGAGAAAGGTATCTGAAGGATCCCTGGCAGTGACTCGTTTCGACAACTCGTAGCCGCGTTCGACATCCAATTCGCATTTCGCGCATAGCCAAGCAGCGTTGTTTCCGATGAGCAAATCGTCTGGATAAGTTTCGAGGTGCTTGAGCATCGGATCGTAATAGATATGAAACCAACGTTCGAGTGTTTCGTTTCCGAACGATTTGCGGATCAATGGAATCGCATCAATCAAGGTGTTGATTTCTTCGGGGGACAAGCGGTGGGAGGTACGTAGCAGTCGTTCCGCACGAGCCTCGTCTCCGTCGAGAACCGCTTGCCAAAAAGCTGTTCCGACAGTGTCCGCAAAAATCGAAGATAGCCGATTCCAATCTAGAATGAAATTCGCGGCAGCTTGTTGGTTTGCATTGGTGCTGATAAAAGCGCTTTGAAGGATCAAGGAGATTTCAAAGATGCAGCTTGCTCGATTCAAATCTGCGACGAGACCGATTTTCTCTGGATGTTTAGTCGCAGAATTGCGGTAGCATGTTTCTAACCCCGAAATCATCCAGGCTAAAAGGGATTCGTTGGGACTGTTATCTGTCCAAAGGAACGAGCAGGAGTTCCATTGATTGATGAGGAAATGTTCCAGTTCGGGCTCTAACTCTGGCCGCAAGAGTGGTGGTGTATCTCGGAACCAGTCTGCGTAATTAGACCACGGTTTAGCTTGCGAGGCGTAGAGTTGCTGCGCAGCAAGCCAAGCCGTTTCTTCACCGCACTCACGAAGTAACTTGGATGCACGGATATGCAAATAAAAACTTAAGCGTGTGTTCAGACGAAGGACTTCGTTGGCAATTTCTAATGCTTCGTTGATCCGTCCTGATTTCTTCAGCAAGTGTGCTTTTTCGACAGAAGCATAAAGAGAATTAGGGAATGCATCCAAGAGATTCACGGCATGCTGGGTTTCTCCCATGGTATCTAGGGCATTGGCTAACTCGCATGCCATGCGACTGTTGACAGGATCAATGGTTCCATCGGCCGCAAACCGCGTTGAATTTGAGTTTGTCGATTCCTCTGTTGGTGCCGAAGCCAGAGCTTGTTGAAGGATGGGTAGTAGAGAATTGAATCTCTTTTCACTGAACGCGGGGGTTTGTGGCTTCCTCCCGGCATTGAGTGCATCGAGGATTTCGATTCGATCATCGAGACTCAGATCCGGGCGAGTGCGATGCAGGATGTAGTAAACTCGGTAGGCGGAGTTTTGTATGAACGGAAATGCTCTTGTGAAAACCTTGGACGGAGTTGCAGGGGGGGAAGAGATGCCTTGCGGAAATCCAGGAACCTGGGTCGATTCTTGGGGGGGATGCTCCATTACGGGGTTCCAGGTACGCAAGGCCCGAACCATAGATTCCTTGCGGCGTTCATCTAGTCCAAAGCGTTGGAGTTGTTGGAAGTAGTCAGTCCACAAGGCCCAGCGATGTTCATCTGGTGATGAATCGAACTTTTCAAGGAGTGCGTCGAAGATGGCTTTATCGGTAGAGTGATCTGCTATGCGGTGGAACAAGGCCATGAATCGAACACAGGATTCGACGGCATTTGTCGATTCAAGGTTTTTTTCTAGCCAATCAGAGATTGAATCAGGGGTGCGTTCTTTTAGACCTTCGAAATCAAGTAGTTCGTCGATGCGATTTTGGAGGAATAGCATGTCTCGCCAATTCTTCGGAGAGTTAGCCTTAAGTGCCGCATCGACCGTTTCTTGGTCACCAACGATTTGAGCCAAGAGTGCTTTTGCGACCTGATGATCCGCTTGTTTTGATTTCGCGAGTGGCCCTCGGGCTTGATAGTAAGCGAGAGCTTCCTCGTGGCGGTCCAAGGATTCCAGAAGGATTCCTTTTGGAATGTCAGACCAGAACGCAGAGACGGTCTGAAGTTTTCTCGGGTCGATGGCCATCCACTGATCCCAACGGGCGAAGCGAATGCGCAGCAGTTCGGATAGAGACGAGGATTTGTCTTTATCAGCTAGTGCGATGGCTGCGTTGATATTTCCTTCGAGAGCGAGTTGTAGGATACGGACGTCAGGTGGATATTCACCATTGGTCATAGTGGGAGGAGTGAGTGTCCACTTTGGAGGTAACCCAAGAGATTTCCAATAGTGTGTTAGTCCAATGCGAATCGGGCCGTCGGGGAGCAAAAGATCAGCGAGTTTGAGAGCCGGTTCGGGATTGCCTTCGCGCGCCGCATCTTGAATCCATGGATCGCAGGTACTGAAAAGTTCCTCGAATGCTTTGATGGCGTCGCGTTGTTTTGGTGATAGTGCTTCGACGAGAGGCAGTATCACCCGAATGTCCCCATCGCTGCTATCCCGCATTAAGGGAAACGGTGATCCTTGGGCAAGTTCGAGGTAGATGTTCATTGCATCGAGACGGGTGGCGTTCGATGCGGAGATGGATCGCAGAACGCGAAGTCGATTGAGCGAATCGCGGATGGTAGGTGGCCCGGAGGCGAGTCGTTCGTCGAGTTCGGCCGAAATGTCCGTTGGGGTTTTAAGCAATGCCAGGAAGGCTTGTTGTCGTTCTGCAAAGGTGGGGGCTTCGAGTTGGTTGAGCCAACGAGTGATTGAATTTGGCGGGTCGAGAGATTTCGCAGGTTCTTGGGCGAAAGATTTACCATGACTAATACCTAGGATGCTGATTCCGAGCAGGATTAGCTTTGGTAGAGAAGATTTGTTTTGGCGTCTAAAGAGAAGATAAACCAAGATTCCGCTGGCAAAGGTTCCGAGGGTAAGCCAAAACTGTTCGCGTTTGATCCACCAAGCGGCGGAAATAAGGATCAGTGCACCTAAGATGTAGAGGGCGAGGGCTAGGTGTTCCCACCATTGGATCGTGCGTCGTTGGTTCATTTCGCGGTAGGCGAACCAAAGCGTGGCGGTTGCGAGTGCACCGCAGAGGGTAAGGGTCAGGCCGAGGTAGCTGATGAGATCTAGCAAGTTTGCCATCCAGACAATCAGGATGCTTGTGGCTGCTTGGACTGCAATCGCGAGTTTTGGTGTGGGTTTTGAATCGAGGGCTTTCGGTAGCCAGCCGTCATGTGCCATGGTTGCTATGACGCGGGGGCCTGTTGCGAGCATTGCAAGGACACTGGTAGCGGACGAAAGTGCGATCGTTGCGCGCATAATCCATTGAAGAGAATAGCCTCCAACATTTTCGGCAACTTTCGATACGAAATAATCACCTCCTTGAGTGATTTCCGAAGAGCTTGCACAAGCCAAAAACAGAGTGTTGAGGACAAGGTAAAGTACGGTGACGATGCAGCAGGCGAGGATCATGGAGTTCGGGACGCGGTTGTCTTTGGCGGGCAACTCACCGGGATGCTCGGTGGGCAATTCACCGGCGATATAGATACTGGCGTTGAAGCCAGTGTAGGCAAGAGAGATGAAGAAGAGTTGGATCAGGAGAGTTTGAAGGAATGAAGGGTTTGCTAAAGTAGATAAGTAGTCTGTAGCGAAAATCGACTTATCCAGGGCGGGTGTCCAATCGGGTGATGGGTTCCCACGGGTGAGGAAGAGGGAGCAGGCGGCGATAAAGATAAAGAAGCCTAGGAATTTCAGTCCGACCACAGCATTGTTGAGGAGAGTGCCTGTTTTGAGGTTGATGGAGTGAAATATTGCAGCCAGGGCGATACCGAGGGTCGCGAGCACACGGGCTGGGGTTGTAGCGGAGGCGTGGCCCAGGGCGTATTCACCGAAGAGGAGAGCGGCGGTTGCGATCGGAGCGGTGAAACCGGCGACGATGGAGATCCATCCGGCCATGAACCCGATCGCTGGGTGAACGAATTGAGATAGGAACGTATATTCACCCCCGGAGAGTTGGGCTCGGCGTGCGAGTGCAGCGTAAGCCACAGCGCCGCAGATTGCATGCGCTCCGCCGATCGCCCAAGCGAGCAGGACGATGCGTGCGTCTTGAAGAGCACCTAGAGCATAGGACGTCGAGATATAAACCCCTGCGCCAATCATGTTGCCGATGACTAAGCAGACCAAGGAAAACAGTCCGATTGCATTCGATGCGCTGGAAGGTTTTTGGCTCATGCATCGGTCCTTTTCGGCGACTTGTCATCGATGTGTTTTCTCATCGAATCGAGCAATGGATGCGGCTGGTTAGGAAGCTCGATTTTGAGTGCTGTTTGTTTTCGATAGCCTTGTGCAAAGTCTTTGGCTTGCATCGGAAATTTGCCGGCGAGTTGCACCAATTCCAAGGAGAGTAGGCCGTCGATACCTGCGATGCCGACCCAGTGTTTGGGTTGTTCAAGAGTGATACCCAGCGATTGAGCAGCGTCGGAGAAAAGGATCGTGCCTGGAGGGAATTCATCGGCACGCGATTGAATGTGAGGAAGTTCGATAGGGGTTGCGCGGTGGATGATCAGCCGGCTGGATTTTCCGTTGGGAAGCAAGAGGTCACCGAAGGCACCTGGCCAGGGTTGCAGTCCACGAATTTGGCGGTCGACGAGGTGGATTGGGTATTGGAAATCAAGGCGTCCGTCGGATTTGCTCAAACGTGGGGCTTTGGTGGCGAGTTCTTTGGGTTGAAGCGTGCCTTGAGGGGATTCGCCGGAAGGAAGTTCGGCGAGTTGCGAGATAGCTTTCAGGGTGGGCTCCACGCCGAGTTGACTTAGTCGTGTTTCGAGTTCTTCGGCATTTTCGTTTAATCCGACCGGTGTTGAACCGAGTTGCAGGACTGGGCCGGCGTCGAGTTTGGTGGTCATATGGATCACGCTTACACCGGCGATGGGATCCCCTGCGAGGATTGTCCATTGGACGGGGGCGGCGCCGCGGTGTTTTGGAAGTAGTGAGCCGTGGAGGTTGATACCTCCGAGTCGAGCGGTGTCGAGGGCATCGTTCGATAGGATTTGACCGTAATCGCAAACCACGAGCAGGTCGGGTTTCAAGCTGGCGAGCCAGGCGATCGATTCAGGGGAATTGATGGAGGCGGGAGTGTGGACAGGGAGGTTTGATTCTTTAGCCCACGACATTACCGGGCTTTCGGGGGGGGATTTATCGCGGCTGGGTTTCTCGATCGGGGGGCGGGAGACAACTGCGAGGATTTGATGTTTTTCGCGAAATATTTGGCGAAAGGAGGGGACGGCGAAGGGGCCGGTCCCCATCAGGACGACGTTCAGAGATCTTGAAGACATAGTGTTGAGTTTGTGTGGAGAAAAAGTCTTGCTGCTTTTGGGGGGTATTGTAGCAAAGTGTTTCAGAGAATTGTTTTCTGCGTAGTTCTGGGAGAATGGGGGTTTCGGGGGAAGTTCAGAACGGAGATCAAAAGTGAAACTTTGTTCAGATCGGTATTTACGCCATTTGCGTCATTCGTCAGAATGCCCGGCAATCGGGCTGGATTGGCCTGCAAGACTGGTAAGGTCTGGAAGAAAATACGTACGCAAGGAGTGCAAAACGTGCTGTTGAAGAGATACCTGCTTTCTACTATCCGTTCCGCCGGTCTTTCGATGGCGGCGCTGAGTTTGGCCACAAGCTCGGTTTCGTCCGTTGGATTTGCTCAGATTGGGAGTCAGAATCCGCAACCGCAATCGACCTCGATCGCGGTGGTGGACATGGAACATGTATTGGATAATCACCCAAGTTTCACCGCTCAAATGGAAGCGATGAAGGGTGAGTTTCAAAAGACGATGGAAGATTTTGAGAAGCGTCGCAAGGAGTTAGCTGCTGAGTTTCAGCAATTGAATTCGACGTTGTCGGCTGATTCGCCTGAGTTCAAGCAGAAGGAAGAAGCGATTGTAAGCCGCGAGAGCAAGATGCGTCTTGAGGCTGTCAACAAGCAAAAAGAGTTCGACGAGCGACAAGCGAAGTTGATGCTTGAGACTTACAATCAGATCGTCGGTGGCGTTGCTGGAGCTGCTCAGTACTACAAGTACGACATGGTGGTCAGGTACAATCGCAAGCAAGCCAATCAGATGAGTCCTAAGAAGCCTCAAACGGTGATTTACGGTGCGGACCGAGAAGTGATTTACTTCAATCCTTCGCATGATTTGACAGACGTGGTCATTGCGATGCTCAAGCGAGATATCCCAGCGGCGACGCCAGCAGCAGGTGCAGCGAGCGCTCAGACTGCAAATGGGCCGACCGGAACCGTTCGCAAGTAGTCCGCAATCAGTCGCGGTCGGATTCGTATCGCGTTTTAAGTACTGCCGGTTAAATACTAGGTAAGCAGCCACTCGGTAATGGAAATGGATTTCCTGTCGAAATGAATCACGTTGTATCCCAAAAGACGATCGCCCATGTCACCCATGTAAGTGGGCGTGGGTATTGGTCCGGGCAGAAGGTCACCTTGACATTTCTGCCTGCATCGGCCGATACAGGGATTCGTTTTCGCAGGGTTGATTTACCGAGCAAGCCGGAGATTCCGGCGTTGGCTAGTTACCGAGTCGATGCGGTGCTCAGGACGCGGTTGGAGAACGATGGGGCGAGCGTCGAGATGGTCGAGCATGTCCTAGCGGCTTTGTATGGTATGGGTATAGATAATTGCGTCGTCGAGTGTGATGCCCAAGAAATGCCTGGCTTGGACGGAAGTGCTTACGCGATTGCGATTGCCTTGCACCAAGCCGGACGGGTGGATCTTGAGGTGCCTTGCGTGGTACATCGGATCCGCAACGAGATGAAGCTTGGGGATGACCGGGCGCATGTGCATGTTAGTCCGGGAGAGCAAGAGGGCCTGACCCTGATGTATCACTTGGACTACGGCAGGCACTCACCGATCCCTTCAACGTCTTCTACATATCAGTTGAGTCCAGATGAATTTTTGCATTCGATTGCTCCGGCAAGAACTTTCTTGACGTTGGCGGATGCTGAGCAGTTGCAGCAAGCTGGGGTGGCAAGCCATGTGACAACAAGAGATTTGTTGATCTTTGGTGAGTTTGGCCCTTTACAGAATCAAATGCGTTTTCCCGACGAGTGTTCCCGGCATAAGTTGCTCGACTTGATCGGAGACTTAGCACTGTGTGGGATGCGGATCGACGGCAAGGTTTATGCGCATCGCAGCGGACATCAACTCAACGGTCGCATGGCGGAATATCTCATGAATAACAGCTCTGAGACCAAGAGCTTGCAAGTGGCAGCGCGCCGAGTTGCGTGACGAAGCACAAAGGGAGCGTTTTCGAACGCCGAGCGAACAAAAACAGGTACAGACAACAGGTTCATAGAAAGCGGAAGTATTTATGTCAACGATCATAGCACACACTGCGGTAGTCGACCCACGAGCCGAACTCGACGAGGATGTTCGGATCGGACATCACTGCGTGATCGGACCGCATGTTCGCATTGGTCGTGGGACAAGGCTTGAGAATGGCGTTACGCTCACGGGCCATACCACCATTGGCAGGGACAACAAGTTCTTCCCAGGATGTGTGATCGGCGGAGAGCCGCAGGATCTTTCGTATCAAGGATCTCCGACACAGGTGGTCATTGGTGACTGCAATGTTTTTCGCGAGTGCGTGACGGTCAATCGAGGAACCGAAAAAGACTTGGGTGTTACCTCGATTGGAAGTAACTGCTATTTCATGGCTACGAGTCACGTCGCGCATGATTGCGTGATTGAAGACCGTGTCATCACTGCCAACAATGTGATGCTGGGTGGACACGTGCGGGTAGAGCACGATGCGACGCTTAGTGGAGGAGTTGCAGTGCACCATTTCGCGTCGATCGGATGCTATGCATTTGTCAGTGGGCTCTCTCGCGTTCTACAAGATGTTCCGCCGTTTATGTTGGCGGAGGGATTTCCAGCAAGGCCAAGGTGTGTGAATGTTGTCGCGTTGAAGAGAAAGAATTTCTCGACCGCCGCGATCCGAGCAATCGGTGAGGCTCACAAGTTGCTTTACCGATCGAAGGTTGGGATTAAGCATGCCAGGGAGATCCTTCAAGGGGATGGAATCCTGATGCCTGAGCTCGAGACACTCTTCGCATTCATCGATAACTCATCGGTTGGACGACATGGTCGAGGCCGAGACCGACGATCGGCTGCGGCTTGATTGTTGGGATTCAGTGCCGCGAATCGGTTCGTTCGACTATTGGAATTCTTTAATACATTGAGGGTTGGCCGATGGAATCGCGGCATCAAGATCCGGTTCGCGTGGGTGTGGTTGGAGCCGGTCATTTAGGACGGATTCACGCGAAGCTTCTTTCGGCTCGCGAGGACTGCACAGTGGTTGCTGTGTGCGATCCGTATGAACCTTCAAGACGCTGGGTCAGTGAGCAACTGGGTGTACCGGTTACCGATTCTTATGAGTGTTTGGAAGGAGTCGTCGATGCGGTTGTGATTGCGACGCCGACTTCGATGCATCATGAAGTAGCCAAGTGGGCACTTCAGCGAGGAATTGCCACGTTCATCGAGAAACCGATTGCAAGTACGGTGGGTCAAGCTAGGGAGCTAGAGTCGCTCGCGAGTCTGTTTCAAGCACCATTGCAAATTGGGCATGTCGAAAGGTTCAATCCGGTCTGGAAGAGTTTTGTTCAGCAAGTGGATCGTAAATCGATTCGCAGGATTGAAGCTCGACGCGAAGGGGTCTACACGGGTCGAAGCACCGATATTGGGATCGTGTTGGACTTGATGATTCACGACATCGATTTGATTTTGAGTTTGGTGGATAGTCCAATTGCTGCTGTTTATGCAAACGGCCATTGTTTGCTTGGGAAACACGAAGACTTGGCGATTGCCGATATTCATTTTACGAATGGAGTTACGGCTCATTTGCGGGCATCGCGCGTTTCGGCGGTTACCCAGCGTTCGATGGAGATCCATTGCCAATCAATCGGGAACGAGCCTGCTTGGTATGAAGTTGATTTCGCAGGTGGCACGCTCAGTTCGGTGGGTTTAGCCGAAGGGGTGGGGCGCGGCGGGCTTGAAGCTGATGCATTGGAGCCTGAAGCGCGGTCAAAAGTAAAAGATGAGTTATTCAGTAAGTGGTTGGATCGTCAAACGCACAAGCCCCATCCAGGCAATGCGATAGCGTCGGAGCATGATGATTTTATGCGAGCGATCACAACTGGTGTTGAGCCGATGGTCAATGGTAGTGCGGGGTGTTATGCGTTGGAGGTAGCCAACCGCATCACGGAGCAGATCATCGCGCAGAGTATTCGCGATGAACTGCGGCCTTCTAATACAGTACAGAATGAAAGTGCTGGCCAGGTGCGAATCCCCACGAGTCAGAGCTTTGGTGTTGGGGAGCGTCGCCGGGCAGGGTAGGGGGCGGTTAAAGCATCGCAATTACTATTCTCTTCGCTTGTCCGTCTTCTTGGACATGCATATAGTGCAGTAGCGGAAGAAACCCACTTCCGATCGCAGGAAGCCATCGCCACTCTACTGGCGGTTAGAGAAGAATCTGGGTCGTTATTACCCTATTTCGCGCCACTATCCCCTTAAGCGGCACGTTGAGACTTCGGCTGATAAGAACTGACGGTTGTGTTGATTGCAACGTCAGAATCTTTCGATCGTTTTTTGACCAACTCGATCGGTGCTTTATACTCGCGTGCCTGATGAAGTCCCTGCAACTATGCAACTTTTTCCTCGATCGCGCAGCATGCTACGTTTCCTTCGAAAATCCACCGTACGAACTGGATGCAGCCTTGCATGGATGTGCAACTCCGAATCGTCGACGGTTCGCAGGGAAGCAACAAATTCTCTCAGAAAACTTAGTGTTGTATTTGCGTTAAGCATCAGTGGTGGCTTCTTCTCGCCGGTTTATGCGCAGAACAGTTCCACTTCCGGCGGCCTTGCAGGGAGCGGGGTGACATCGGAAGTCGGTCGCACAGCACCTACGGCTTCTAATGGTGCGTCGAGTGCAGCGACCACGAGTGATGCAACGACTGAGGTCGAGGAACTGGTTCGCTTCGGCAAGTCGCTCGAGTCCGAGCGAAGGTGGCAAGAAGCGATTGTTCATTATGAGCGATCGTTAAAGAAGTACGTTAAGAACAAGCCGCTTACGGAGCGGTTGCAGATTTCTCGAGTGCATCTTGACGTGACACGTCGTTATTCCGATCGCAGTTTTCTTGAAAGCGTGGAACGTTCCACGCCGGTACAAGCCTTAGAGGTGTACCGTGACGTGGTCAGCAAGTTAGAGACGTATTACGTTGATCCAATCGATTACTACAAACTGGCGCTCTATGGAACCGCCTTCTTGGAAGTTGCGTTGACGGAGAAGGAGTTCTTGATCACGCATCTGCCGAATGCACCAACTTCAGCGATCGAAGAGTTCCGTCGGAATGTTCACCGGGAGGTATTCGGTAAGCAGATTAGGAATCGGGAAGAGTTAGCAAGGATTGTCTCGAGCATATCGTCGAAAGCGCAGCAAACGATCGGGTTGAATCCGACAGCGACGGTATTCGAATTCATCAGCGGTTCGGTTGGGTTGTTGGATCCATATTCGTCCATTTTGACTCCCGGGGAATACCGAGAGATCATGTCCCAAATTGAAGGGAACCTTATCGGCCTTGGTGTTGAGCTTTGGGCGGAGGGGACAGAGTTGAGGATTGTTGACGTGTTCAAGGGAAGTCCGGCGGCGGAGGCTGGGTTGATGCCTGGACATTATATTTTGGAGATCGATGGGCAGAGTGTATTGAGTATTGGGGCCAAGCGAGCCGCGGACCTTTTACGTGGTCCTGAGGGGAGCAGAGTTCATCTGGTGATTTCTTCCGGAGGTGAACAATCTGCGGCTGTTGAAGCGATACGAAAGCGGGTTGAGATACCGAGCGTACCGGTTGCTGAGTTGCGAGACGGGAAGGTTGGGTATTTGAGAATTACCAATTTTCAAAAGACGACCGTACAGGAAGTAACTCAAGCGATGTTATCGCTTTCGCAGCAAGGGATGCGGTCGTTGATTATTGATTTACGTCGTAACCCTGGCGGGTTGCTTGATTCAGCCGTCGAGTTAGCAGATCAGTTCTTGGTACGAGGGAACATCGTCTCGACGAGAGGACGCAATACGGCGGAGAATCGAAGCTATACGGCGCAAGCAGTTGGGACGTGGGATATTCCGTTGGTCGTGCTTATCGATGCGGATAGCGCAAGTGCCAGCGAGATTTTTGCCGGTGCGATCCGAGACCATGATCGGGGCTATGTGGTAGGGCAGATTTCCTACGGTAAGGGGAGTGTTCAGGGGGTTTTCCCTAACGATCGGGGAATTGGTGGATTACGCCTGACGGTATCGAAGTTTTATTCGCCTAGTGGAACAGCTATTTCTCAGCGGGGAATTACCCCTCACGTAGTGGTCAGCGAAGCTGTGGTCGGTGATAGCCAGGCAGGAGAGCCGAAGACGCTCGTAGCGCTCAAGCCGGAGGTTTCCGGTGGGGAACTGCCCTCGAGCGAATTAACTGGTCGGGAGCTGACAGCACAGAGACCTAATTTCAGCGCGGCCGGAGATGTTCAAAAGCCTTCAAGCGTCGACCAAACCTTGGAAAAAGGCTTGGAAATAGCTCGTGGGATGGTCAGGGACTCGCAATTGCGGCAGTCCCAGCAAAAGGGGTTTAGCCGAGAAGTCGGTCGGTAAGTTTCGTTGGATTTGGCATACCCGAAAACCCCATTTCGCATCACAATGGAAGCATGTTAAGAAAGTTTCTGCGTTCGAAAATCCACCGAGCTACCGTAACCCAAGCGGACTTGCACTACGAGGGTTCACTGACTATTCCTCCCGACTTGATGCTCGCGGCGGGAATTGAGCCTTTTGAGTCCGTGCATGTTTGGAATGTTACTCGCGGTACGCGGCTTGAAACATATGCCATTCTCGGGGAAAAGGGTTCCAAAGATGTCTGCATCAATGGAGCAGCGGCACATTTGGTGCGTCCCGGGGACATAATCATCGTGGCGACGTTCGGTTTTCTTACCGAGTCCCAAGGAGAGATTCGCGTCCCGGAGCCGAAGGTCGTTTTTGTTGACGCGAGCAACCGAATCACTTACACCGGGCGCGAAGTCCCTGGCCCTAAGCGGCGGACGACGACGGAAACACCAGTGGATGATTGCTGCTAGGTCGAACGACTGAGCGCGTGCGAATGGTTGCGAGCAATTTGGTTACATGGTGACCTGAGGAGAAGAACAAATGCAGAGGGTGCTCGAACCTGAAGTGATGGATAACCTCGACGAGGCGGTCGAGTACAACGAGATGGACTTTACCGAGGTGAATCGGAGTTTTGTCTCGGACTTATTGGCTTTTGCCGCTGCTTCATCTCCTCAAAACGGAGAAGTTAGTTCGGGGCTTGGAAGCGATGTCTTGGATTTAGGAACAGGTACGGCTCGAATTCCCGTCGAATTGTGCCGACAGCATCCAGGTGTGCGGGTAATGGCCAGCGATGCGTCGGTCGAAATGTTGGAACTTGCTAGGTACAACATTGAGCTGGGGCATTTGCTCGACAGAGTGCAATTGCATCGGGGCGATGCCAAAAAGTTGGTGTTTTCAAGGGAGTTTTTTGACGCCGTTTTGAGCAATTCGTTGGTGCATCATTTGCCGCACTGCCAAGAGTTTTTTAGTGAAGCTATGCGTGTGCTTCGTCCAGGTGGTATCCTGTTTGTCCGTGATTTGTTCCGACCTGAGAGCCAATCTGAAGTCGAGCGGCTTGTCGTCCTACACACCTCTGGAGAGAACGAGCGATCTCAGCAATTGTTCCGTCAGAGTTTGCAAGCTGGGTGGCGGGTTGAAGAGATTGCGCAAGTGGTTGCACCATTGGGGGTACCGGCAAGCGCCATTTCGATGACAAGTGACAGGCATTGGACGTTGGCTTATCGAAAGCCCCATCTACAAGCTTCGTGAGGGAGTTCAACCGAATGCAAGAGCAGCAGTACCTGGATCTTTTGCGAAAGATCTACGAGCATGGAGATGAAAAATCGGATCGTACAGGTACAGGGACTCGCAGTCTCTTTGGGGCCCAGATGAGGTTTTCCCTGCGGGATTCCTTCCCCTTGTTGACTACCAAAAAGCTACCTTTTCGGCATATTGCAGTAGAGCTGTTTTGGTTTTTGCGAGGTGAGACAAACATCGCGTATTTGCGTGAGCACAAGGTGTCGATTTGGGATGAGTGGGCCGACGCGGAAGGGGAGCTGGGGCCTGTGTATGGCAAGCAGTGGCGAAGTTGGGAGTGTCCTGACGGCAGTACGATCGATCAAATAGCTCAAGTAGAGCAGGATATCCGCCGTACACCAGATTCCAGGCGTTTGCTGGTAAGCGCTTGGAATGTCGCCGATGTTCCGAGGATGAAGTTACCCCCCTGCCATACCCTGTTTCAGTTCTACGTCTCGAAAGGACAATTGAGCTGTCAGCTTTATCAGCGTAGTGCAGATATGTTTCTAGGTGTTCCCTTCAACATCGCTTCGTATGCTCTTTTGACCGTACTGATGGCAAAGTCTACGGGGCTCGAACCGGGTGAATTTATCCACACGTTGGGGGATGCTCACATTTATAGCAATCACTACGATCAAGTTGCCGAGCAGCTTGCTCGTACCCCCCGTGCAGAGCCGAAGCTAGTGGTGCGTTCTAGCAAGCCAAGTGTCTTGGACTACGGATGGGAAGATATTGAGTTGCAAGCATACGATCCCTGGCCGTTGATCAAAGCCCCTGTCGCGGTATAGATCATTCGTTTTCGGTTCGACCTTGGAAGGCGCAATGATGCAGTTCTTTTTTGAAGCTCCATGGATCCCAGGAATTATTGGAGCGGTGCTCACCGGTGCGTTGTTCTTCGCTTGGGTTCAATCGGGGATCAGTGCATTTGGAAAAGCGGCTATCGGTGCGGTCGTCGTAACCATCGGAATGATCTTGATCAATGTTTTGGTCAAAACGGATAAGGAAGAGCTCTCAGAGTTGATGCAGTCGCTTGCGAGGGATTTGCAAGCCAATCGCTTTGAGGAGGTGCGCAAGAAGATACATCCCGATGCGACCGTCGAACTAAGGAATTTGCAGAGTCGAATCGAGGGTGTCGAATTTCAGTCCGTGGTGATTAAGAAGATCCATGGAATCGAAGTTGTAGGCACTCGGGAACCGAAATCTGCAAACGTTCGGATGAATGTGATCGTCGAAGGGCGGCAAGGGGGAAGTTCCGGGACTGTTCCACGATGGGTCCGAATTTTTCTCGAACAGTTGAAACCTGCGGGAGCGAAGGGAGAGCCATCGAAAGGAGAGTGGCGAATCGTCGATTATGAACACCGTGATCCGCAGTACGAAATGCTCAATCAGCAGGGGCGAGACAGGCTGGATTCGATGTATCGGCGCTAGTCAATTCTGAAAACATTTCAAACATGGTGTTGACAATCTGTCGCACGGGGTAATGATGAAATGGTGCAAAATCCTTGCACGCCTTTTCACAAGTCTCTTCCCTAAACCATTCCGCGTTGGAATATTGGCGATTCATGGAGCCGGTTACGAATCCAGAACGACAAGCCTCAGGCGAAAGCAAGTCTGGCCTAGACTTTAACGTTGGCCGGTACTTCGCGTTCGCATCGACGGATAGATCGTGGGTTCAAGTCGCTTTGTTCTTCGCTCTCCTCGCTGGGATGATGAGTTCCGATGCTTATGCTCGGTGCGGGCAAGCTCCCCGTCAGATGCTCTGGCGG
The DNA here is from genome assembly GCA_046051705.1 of Planctomycetota bacterium. Taxonomy (GTDB): domain Bacteria; phylum Planctomycetota; class Planctomycetia; order Pirellulales; family Pirellulaceae; genus JBKCUI01. The sequence continues at coordinate 19,965 of JBJONT010000445.1, forward strand.
TTTGGCACGACAGCGGAGTTGCTTCGCTGGGAAGCACCTGAGTTGCGGGCAGGGCCTCAGCCTGTGGTGTTTGACGTTCGCTCAGAGATGTCCGAATCGTCCCACAGTGAACCCTGGGGTGGTTGCACGAAGTGTCAGTCGAAGGACGACACACGGAAGTCCGTTCCATTGGTACCGCAGGGGACCGGGCGATCTGTTAGTGATATGGGCTTGGCGTCAGAGGGAGTGGATAGCTTGTGCTCCACGAGCTTTTCCGGGATGAATTTCGTTCCCGATGAAGTTGTCTTTTCTATCGACCTCGAAGGCTTCGAGCGTCCGCCAAGAGCTTAAGTGTCTTGTGCCGGCTGTATCTCTATTCAAGCCGGATCGCTGTCTGCTCGCATTTTTGGCCCTTAGATCATTGCGTAAGTAAAGGACTGGTTGGTTTACCACCTGTTTATGTGGAAGCCAAATCGTTGTTCCAAAATTACTCGGTGACTTGGTCAATCGTGAGCAAAAGCTCTCAGCCGTTGATGAACGTGTATCGAGTGTCTATTGCTTAGATACATCCGCGTTTGCGATGGCGAGAGCGCACTGAACAACACTTGAAATCTATGACATTCGAAGAAATTAGAAATTATGACATCCATCATTCATTCGTCACGCTTTGTGCGCACTCGTTCTGCATTCACCCTAGTTGAGTTGCTTGTTGTTATCGCAATTATTGGGATTTTGGTTGGGTTGTTGCTGCCAGCGGTGCAAGCGGCACGAGAAGCCGCTAGGCGCATGCAGTGCACGAACAACATGCGTCAGGTTGGGATGGCGACTTTGAATTACGAATCTTCATACAAGCGTTTGCCGGCATCGCGAATATCACGCACAGCGGATCGTTTAGGGGCTGCGAGCAGCATATCGGTTCACGCTCGGCTGCTACCGTTTATGGAAGCCAATGAACTCTTCCGCAACGTTGATTTCACTGTGGAGTGGAATGATCCAAGAAATGATTTCGCAAGAAACACATCCGTAGCAACGTTTCGCTGCCCTTCGGATCCTTCGTCCACTGTACCTGCGAACGTTGGTGGTCTGAACAACTACTACGTGAATTCCGGAACGGTCCCCTTGTGGAATCGAACAACGGCAAATCCCTTGCCAGGTGTCCCTGACTGCAACGGTGTCTTCTATCGTGACTCGTTCCTGAAGCTATCCTCGATTATGGATGGGTTAAGCAACACGGCGGCTGTTTCCGAACGAATGACAGGAGATTTTTCAAACACTAGAGTTTCGGTTCGTACCGATACATTTCAGCCCGGAACCCAGCCGATGAATGCGGATGATGCTTTTCGAGATTGCTATGCCATCGATCTCAATGATGTCAGCAAGCAAGGGTTCTCGGACATTGGTGCACCTTGGATTCGAGGCTATCACTCGACGACGGAATACTACCACATCGCACCTCCTCAAGGACGCTCTTGCATGTTTCCTCCAGGTCGAATTATGACGACGGCGAATTCACAGCACGGCGCGATGGTTAATATGACTTTCATCGATGGCTCGACCCATTCGGTATCTTCGAGTGTGGATTTGAATGTTTATCGTGCGATCGGTTCTCGAAATGGTGGTGAGGTCGTTTCGACTTCCAGCATCACCGAGTAATTCACTTCGAATCAACCTGTTGAAAACGAAACATGAAGGATATTGAACCATGCCGATGAAGAATATATGGATGCAGTTTGCGTGCGCTTGGATGCTGTTCGCTCAAATTTCTGCTGCGGAACCATTTGGTAATGCGGAGCCGCCAGAAGGATTCTCGAAACAACCAAAGGCTATTCCGCAGACTCGTTCGGAGACGAAAAAGCTCCTAGGTGTACTCAAGGATCGCCAACCGAGATTGGAGGTGCCAGAGAGCGTGCCGGGGGGGAATGCTACGACATCGAATGTCATTAACGGTAGGGCTCGTAGATATTACTTGCCCGAAAGTTGGCTCAAAGGTGAGCGGTTAGGTAGTGAGACGCAATCGAAGGTCTCCTACGAATTGAAGACGCAGTGTTTTTGGATCGTCTCGCGTGGAAACAACTGTCATTATTGCTTAGGGCATCAAGAGCACAAATTGAAGTTGGCTGGTTTCACCGATGATCAACTCGGTGCTTTAGATCGTGACTGGGAGAGTTTGCAGCCACGCGAGCGACTTGCAGTCGAGCTTGCACGCAAGATGACCCTATTGCCCTTTGCGATGAGCGATCAGGATACGGCCAAGCTTAAGAGTCACTTCAGCGATGAAGAGATTATCGATTTGGTTTACAGCATCGCTCGATTTAACTCCATGAATCGTTGGACGGACTCGATGGGATTACCTCAGGATCAGCAGATGCGTGGAGAGGATGTCGAGTTCGATTCGCCAACGGATAGCAGATGGGACACTGGAAGCTCTTTGGTAACGGCAGCGGAATCGATTGTGCGGCCGAAGGCTTGGGGCTGGGATGAGTCTATTGCGCAGTTGCAAGCATCGCGCACTCGCATTCCTCGCGTTGAGCTATTGGGTCGCGACCAAACGTCTGAACTGATGCAGATCGATTTAGTCGACGTCGAGCCATGGCATTGCGTTCTCGCTTCATTGCCCGGAGCAGGGCCTGAATTGTCGAAGGCTTGGACAGACATGCTCGGCGATCCTGAGCTTGCGCCAGAAATCAAGCTTTCGCTCTGGTGGACGACAGCCCGTTATAATCGCGCTGCAGCGTCGCTTGCTATGGCCTACAAGCTTGCAAACAAGCATGGGATCTCTGAAAAGTTGATGAAGGACTGGACCAATGAAGTCTTTGAGCAAGATTCCGAGAAAGCGGAGGGTTGTAAGCTAGCGATTGCTTTTGCAAGAAAGCTGACTTGCCATCCGCAGCAGATCACCGATGAAGACATTGGATTGCTTCGAAAGCACTTTTCGGACCGGCAGACCGCTCAGTTGATTTACACGGTTGCAGTTTGCAATGCGGTGGACCGCTGGACGGAGACGCTTGGGGTCCCCGGTCCGTGACGAACGGACCAATTAGCATCGAGCGAACTCGTTGGCTATGGTTTTTTGGGCTAACTACATGTCGCTTGGTCTTATTTACAGACCGAGCGAATCGACATCCCGCCCGTGAGGTTAAAAACCTCTCTAAAGCCGAGAGCTTTCAACCGACAGGCTCCGACGTGAGCGCGTTTGCCGCTGTGGCAAACCACAACGGTCGTTTTCGATGGATCGAGTTTCGATGTTTGCAGAGGTAGTTCGTCGATTGCGATTGGGATTGTGTTTTCAAGCGGGAGTTCTTGGCGCTCCTTGGGAGTCCTTACGTCGACGACTTGCATCCCGGAAAGGTCCGCATCTGGGGGGAGGAGTCGCGGATGGAATTGCAAGTCATTGATTGCGGTGAATGCAGCCATGTGGATCGGATCTTTTGCTGATCCGTAGGGAGGAGCGTAAGCAAGATCTAGTTTACCCAGATCGTAGACGGTTCCACCGAAGTGCATTGCGGTTGCGATGACATCGATACGCTTATCAACGCCATCACCGCCGATGGCTTGAGCGCCTAGCAGCTTCCCGTCGGGTTCGCTGTAGAGAATTTTCAACTGCATATTCGTAGCACCTGGGAAGTAGGATGCATGATGTGCAGCTTGAATGATAGCTGTCCGGAACGGAATGTTTAGTTGATCAAGGGTAGGTTCGTTCAGGCCGGTCATTGCAACGGTCGTGTCGAATACTCGCACGATCGAAGTGCCCAGAACATTGCCCATGGGGGTAGCGTTTCCAGTTACGGCATGTTCACCGGCGATTCGACCAGCGCGATTAGCTGGACCTGCGAGAGGATTGAGCCCTTTGGTTTGGGAGATCTCATTGGTGTATTCGATCATGTCGCCTGCCGCGTAGATATCCGAATCGTTGGTCTGCAAAAATTCGTTTACGGCCACTCCGCGGGCCGCTCCGAGTTCGATCCCGGCATCGACAGCCAGCGCGGTTCTTGGTCGGACGCCGATACCGAGGATGAACAAGTCCGCATCGATTTCGGAGCCATCGGAAAGAATCGCTCCGGTGGCTAGCTGATTCGCAAGTTTGAAGCTTTTGATCGATACCCCAGTTCGCACAGGGATGCCGCGGTCGGTGATGACTTTGCCGGCGATGGTACCGAAGATGCGATCGAGTCGGTTGAGAACGGTCTCGGAGAGTTGAACAAGTTCGACAGCGATACCCAGGTGATGGAGTTGTTCTACGACTTCGATCCCCACAAATCCAGCCCCGACGACAACGACTTTTTTGATGGATTTTTTGTTGAGTTTTTCGAGGATGCCATCCATGTCTGCGAGGGTCCAAAGTTGGAACACATTGCTTGGCAGAGGATTGGCGAAGGGGGGGAGAAAGGGTTCAGCCCCCATGGCAAGGATTAGTTTGTCATAGGGGATGGTTTTTGTAGGTGCAGCGGAGGTGGAGTGATCGCGTACGGTGAGCTGTTTTGTCTTGCGATCGATATGGGTGACTTCATGGTGCGTTTGAACTTGGATTTGGAATCGATTCCAAAATAGTTCTGGGGTGGCGACGATGAGTTTTTTTCGGTCCGCGATTTCACCTCCGAGGTGGTAGGGGAGTCCGCAGTTTGCGAACGAAACAGCGGGGCCTTTTTCCAAAATAAGGATTTCAGCTTTCGGATCTAGCCGGCGGGCTCGTGTGGCGGCCGATGCACCTGCGGCTACACCGCCGATAATCACAATACGTTTTGGCTCGATGGCTGAATCGGTTGACTGCATGTTGCGCTGCTTAGAGTAAAAGAGGTGGGAAGGAGCTCCGGTATTTTGGGATAAAAACCGGTGTTTTGGCATAAAAAAAGAGTGCGTCTGAGGGGGTCTCAAACGCACTCTTTTGATTTTCGTTGATTAGGGCTCTGTCCGTCCAGATCGAAATTCAGAGTGTCGGAGCGAATTGCGTTGTAGTGCAGTTTTACTCGCCCAGTATCACTGACCCAGTATCACTGACCTAGTATTACTGGGCTAGAAGTACTGGGCTAGAAGTACTGGGCTCGTTTCACATGCCAAGTCGCTGGGACAACGATGCTTACCGGTAAGGATTAGGGCTTGAACTTATCTGGCTTCAGAGCGACTGTTCCAAGGTCATTTGCGCCTGGTTTCAGGGTGAATTTGACGTTCCCCTTCTTCCAGCTGTCTGGCTTGCCGTTAACGGTGACTTCGTCAAACTTATTTTGAGCTTCGTGCCAAAGTTTGAATGTCAGTTCGACTCCTGCTGGCAGTTTGTCGATTTTGATTTCACCTTTTTCGTTGCTGACTGCTACGTAAGGGTGGTCGGTTACGACGTGGTAAGCGGTCATCCAAGGGTGGATATTGCATTCGACTTTAGAAGGTCCACTTTCGGACTTCTTGATCTGCAAGGTCTTGCTTCCCCCCGTGGGGACGACTTGATTCCATTCGTCGTTATTGAAGAAGACGAATTTTGCGTTGTGGCTGGTGCTATCGGAGTTTTTCACTTCGACAGTTTGTCCAGCGCGGATCGGGAGGATGTGTGGGATGAATCGGCAGTTGACGTTATCGAGGACAGGTTTGGTTTCTGGAACTTCCCGCATCGAGGGGTGAATTTGATCTTTTGCGAGTTTGGTTTGTTTCGCATCGATCATGAAGACCATGTTTGCGATTCCCTTGGAAGCGGAATCCACGACAAGTCTTTCCGCTGGGATTTGCTGTTTAGCGCAAAACGCATCAGCGCCGGCGTTCACAGCAGCACCAGCAGGTGCAGCGCCATCCAAAACAAACTTGATCGTTACATCAGCCCAATCTTGGGCTTGGGCAACCATACCACTACAAACAAGAGCCGCGGGGGCGATCAACATCGACCATTTCATATCGGATACCGATTCTACACTTTCGAGAGAGTGTTCTTAGGATCAAGCGGGACCAGGAACGTTGGGCAACAAGAAAGTCGTTGCGGGTGGGGTTCCGGGTGGGAAAACTTCAGTTCTCCCTATGCAAATCGTATACGGTACGATTTTTTTTTCAATCGCGTTGGCAATTCATCCCTTACAAAGGCTTTTAGCCGGTTGACGCAGGTTCTCGATATCACTACACTTTTGGAACTCGACGGAGGTAGTAGCTCAGCTGGTTAGAGCGTCGGATTGTGGCTCCGAAGGTCGGGGGTTCAAATCCCCTCTATCTCCCTTCTTCTTTTTTATGTCCGCCCAACTGTCCCACGACAGTCCCCTTCTTGGGGCGGCCCGCATGGCACTAGAAACGCTGTGGGCTTGCAGATCTATGGGCTCTGACAAGACGCAAGAAACGCTACTTTTTCGAGCCAGTGCTGCTTCGGGAGCCTGTGCTGTAGCGGGAACTCGAGCTAGACCTTGAGGTACTCGAAGCGGATTTGTTTGTTGATCTGGCCGAATCTCGGTCGATTCTCATCGAACCACTGCTACGGCCACTTGCGTCTCGAAACTGGTAGCGATTGCCTTGCTGCTGGCTAGAGCCAACCGTGCGGCCGCTTGAATCTCGGAACGTCGAGGAGGCATTTGAAGTACGGGTCGAGCCGAGGGACGTGCCCGAGGCACCCCGAAGTGTGCTTGAACTTGCATTTCCGTTCGTGCGAGACGAGCCGATGGTCCGGCCACTTGCGTCGCGAAACGTTAGATCATTGCCACGCATGATTGCCGATCCGCTAACCCTGCCGCTCGCGTCTCGGAAGGTGATTCGATCGCCGGACCGAGTCGCCGAACCGCTGGTCCGCCCACTTGCATCTCGAAAGTCCGCTCGATCCGAACCGCTTCGAGCAGCCGCTTCCCATTTCGACAGTGGTACGTTTCCTTGTTTGTTCGATTGAGCACAAAGAGTTGGAATGGTGAGCCAGACTGTGAGCAACCCAAGGCTTGTTCTTTTTGCCAAGCGAATCATTGAGGAGTTGAGCATCAATGCAGAGAAAGAGCGAAATGTTGTGGGCATGGTGGGCAGGTTCGTAGTAGTTGCAATGGGAAGTGGAATGCGATGCCGCATTCTTACCGATGCATTGTAGGAAAGTTCGTTAAATAAAAAAAGCGTGGTATTGCCCACGCTCTTTCGATCGGCCAACAGAACTCCATAACATCAGGTGCACGAAGTGTGTGCGGGAGCAAACGACTAGCTTGCATCCTTCCCTTTTGTTGAATTGGAACTCGATTGGGACTTCCTCCAGTATTGGTCAGCAGTTCGAATTTCTCGAAGATGCAGCCAATGACCGTGAGTCTTTGAGGTGCTCGAAACCATCGTTTCCGGTGCAATCTCCCCTTTCTGAATTTTCTTGACGAAATCAGATTCAGCGATTGGACCAACCGTTTTCGAGCCTCCAAAGAAACTCTTCTTCATGAAATACCAGTCAGCAGACATCAGGTCTCTCCTCCTAGCAAATGATCCAAACAGCAAACAATTCAAACGAAACGATTGCGGAAGGTTCGGAGAGTAAACCAGTGATTGCTCACAAGTAATTCAACCATGAATTATAGAAAATGTTTCGGCAGGGAATCCACAAGAAAATCAAAAAATGTGATCCTGCTAGGGGAAACTAAGGGTTCTGCAGGGGGGGAATGGAATCGGCGAATTGGGCGAGTTGACCGACATCTCGGGTGACTGTGATCGTCAGGACGTCGAGATCGAGGCAATTCGCCGATGTTCCGAAGGGGTCTTCGATTTCCACGCTGGTCTCTTCGATTCCGAACATTCCGAGGGAAAGGACGGCCATGAGGATGGGGGACCACCAGCCAAAACGCTCGCAGATCACTAGGGGAAGGGTTGCTAGATAGACCAGAATCATCAGCTTGATGAGGGATACGTAAGCGAAGGGGAGAGGGGTTTTTTGGATTTTCTCGCAGCCACCTTGTGCGTTTACCAGTTCCGCGATTTGGGCTTCGAGATGCCTTGTGATTTCCAGAGGGATTTCGCCTTGCTGGGTTTGGCGATGGACCCATGCGGAGATTGCAGCCGCGATAGCGGTAGGTTGGTTCCCGAATCTATCTGCTGTCTTAACAACGGACTCGGGGAGAAATGGAGCGGCTTCGGCTAGGTCTCGCAGTCCCCGAAGGGAGAGTTTCAAGCTGATAGCGAATCCGGCTACGAGGTCGGCAAGCGTTTGGCCATCTTTGGTATACAGTGAGCCAACGCGGCTGATATTTCGGCTGGAGTTGATGATGGTTCCCCAATGGGAGCGGCCTTCCCAGTAGCGAGCATTCGACGCATTCATGCGGAAGACAAGCAGGAAGCCGATGAGTGAACCGAGGACGACGTGTCCGAAGGAGTCGAGTTCTTGATCAAGGACTGAGCGGTTGTTATCTGCCCCGATTTTGCCGAGGGAGTAGATCG